>NZ_JBEXVQ010000010.1:0-259225 GCF_040629405.1 Lentzea sp. NPDC005914
CACGATCCAGGGGAGCTGCTCGCCCTTCCTCACACCAAGGTCAACACGCGGTTGATCAACAGTATTCCAAGATCATTCTGTTAGGAGTTCTTAGCGCTTCATCTCGTCCGACCGACGCGACGCCGCGCGGGTGTGAGTTCAGTGCGGACGTGTGTGAGCTCAGAGCTGTTGACCTCAGTGAGCTCACACACGTTCGACGCTTCGTCAGGACTTGCGGGGGGACCGAAGCCTCGAAGATCAGGCGAGCACGACCTGGCCCTCAACGACCTTGATCGGGATTTTGGTCAGCGGTGCGGGTGCCGGCCCTCCGGTCACCTGTCCGTTCTCGTCGTAGGTGGCGCCGTGACAAGGGCACCGGAACCCAGGGCCGACGTAGGCGACCGGGCAGCCCTGGTGACGGCAGGTGGCGTTGAACGCCAGGAAGGTGTCCTGCGCTGGGCGCAGGAGGTGGGCGGGCGTCCCGTTCGGCGTGGTGAAGCTCTTCGACGAGCCGACGACGACGTCGTCGACGGCAGCGATCACCGGGCCGTGGCTCACCGAGTCCGGTGGCGAGCCAGCAGGGCGTCGGGCGAGTGCCAGCGCGCTGCCCGCGGTGACTCCGGCAGCGGTCGCCGCCGCCGCGATCAGACTGCCCCGCAGCACGGTGCGCCGCTCGACGTCGTCCTCTACGGTCCCGCCTTCCTCCGGCGTGGGGTGCACTGGCAGGCCGAGCCTGTGCCGCACCTTCGCACGCAGCCGGGCGCTCAGTGACAACACCCCGGCGTCGCCCGCGATCAGCAACGGGGTCCAGGCGACGGCGAACACGATGTCGGCCCCGACGTAGTACGGCCGAGTCGTCCAGCTCACCGTCAGGAAGAAGCTGAGCGAGAGGAGGACACCACCGAGTGCGGCGAGCCGGGTGAACAGCCCGAGCAGGGTGGCGAGCCCGACCGCGATCTCCCCGAAAGCGATCGCCAGCCCGGCGACGGTCGCGTGGTCGGCTGCCAGCGAGACCAGCGGGCCGATCGGGGAGGTCGCGGCGGCGTTCACCATCTGCGCGTGGACACCGAGTGGCGAGGTGCCATCCAGGTAGTGCGTGTCGAGGAGCTTGGAGAGACCGGCGTAGAAGAAGGTGCCGCCGAGAAAAGCACGCAGCGGCAGCAGTACCCAGACCGGCGACTGCCTCGGGGAATCCAAACGCAGCTGGATCATGTCGTGGCCGAGTACACCGACGTGGGCTGCGATACCTCAGTGAGTTCACGCATGTTCGGCCCTTCGTCAGGACTTGTGGGGGGAGACGGTCATGATGCCGGTGCACATCTCGTCGCTGGTGCCGTCGCCCCACACCACGTAGCGGGGCGGCAGCTTGCTCAGCTGCGGCAACCGTTTGCGCAGCCCCGCGTCGTGCGTGCACGTCACCCGCAGCGTGTCGCCCGGACCCATCTCCACCGGCGACGGCAACTTCACCAGCCGCTGGTTGTCGAAGTCGAACTGCGGCACGTCCAGCACGACCTTGGCGTTCGGCTTGCCCGGGTTGAGTTCGACCTTGATGGCCCGCCCGAGCAGGTGCATGTGGCCGAAACCGGCGAACAGCGTCATCGGCTCCTCCACCTCGTGGTCGCAGGTTTGGGTGTCACCGGGCTTCGGTGCGCTCTGGCCGCACTCCTCCACCTGCCGGTCCGCGCTGCCGCCGACGTCCGGCCCGAACCGCTTCGTCACGTCCGCGATCGAGGCCGCCCGGTCACAGAGCGGGCCCGACTCGTCGGCGGCGCAGGGCAGGTCGGTCGGCGCGTCGAGCGCCAACGTGTCGAGTTCCCGGGTCTGCGGCGTGCCGTCCGTCAGCCGCAGCCGCACCGCCGAGCGGTCCGACCCGGCAGGCTTGCCGTCGGTCGCGAGCAGGTTGTAGTGCATTTGCAGGACGATCAGGCTGCCCGGCTCCAGCTTGAAGCCGACGTCCTCGGTGAACAGCGTCTCCGAGGCGCCGGGCGCCCAGGTGTCCACCCACGCCGCCTCCCCCTTCTCCACTTCGGCGCCGTCCACGCCGGTCCCGCCGAAACACTGCCAGCCGAGGCCGGGGGTCTTGGCGTCCTGCTCGCGCACCGCGGCAGCACCGCCCGGCGGCACCGCGTACACGATGGCGTGGTGCGCAAGGGCGACGTTCTCCGGCGTGACCTGGGTCCCGGTCAGGAACGCCGCCTTGGTCACGCCCGGATCGATCACCTGGCACCGGTACTCGTCCGTGCCGCCGCCCTCCGGCGGCTTGGGCGTGTAGGCCTCGGCCATCTTCAGGTCGACGAACCGCTCGCCGGCGCGCAGCGGCTGCGTTGGAGCCGGCGGCTGGCCCCCGTGCGCGTTGTGCGAGCCGGGCGGGACGGGCGCCGCACCGTTGCCGGTGTTCGTCCCGCAGGCGACGACGGTGAACGCCGTCGCCAGCGCCACGGTGGCCGCCCCAAACCTCCACAGTGGACTACCAGATTTCCTCATGTCCTGAACGCTAGGCCGAAATTCGTCCCGTTTCGTCGTACCGCGGTCGTCATTTCGGGAGGGAGGCGGTACGACGGTACTACTCCGTTGAGTCCTCTTAGGACTACCGGCGGTCCTGAGCACCGCATTAACGGTCCTCTCAGATTCGCTCGGTAGGAAGTCGTCGCCAGACAGGCGAAGTGACACCTATGCAGGAGGCTCGTAAATGGCAGTCAACGCAGCGCCGTCCGGGAAAATACCGGCCGGTCGGCTGGCAGGCCGGTGGGTGCCGTGGTTGGTGATCGGTTTGTGGTTGGTGCTGACGGTCGTCATGGGGCCGTTGAGCGGAAAGCTGAGTTCGGTCACCACCGACAAAGCTGTGGACACCCTGCCGGCCGGCGCCGAGTCCACAAAGGTCGCGGTGCTGGAGGACAGTCTCCCTGGCGGGGAAGACAACACGTTCGTCTTCGTGTACCACCGCGCCAGCGGCATCACCGACGCCGACCGCGCGACGGTCGAGCGCCACTACAACGTCCTTGCCAAGCAGTACCCGCCGAAGGTGGTGGCCTCGGCCGGCGAGGACGAGGGCCCGCGGACGAGACCCTCCACCGACGGCAAGGCGATGATGTTCACCCTCGATGTGAGCGCGACCTACGGCGCACCGGAGGCCATCGTCGGCCCGTTGCGCGACGCCGCGAAGGACCGCCCCGCCGGCCTGGAACTCGACGTGACCGGCCCGGCCGCGGTCGACGGCGACATGGACGCCGTCTTCGACGGCATCGACCTGCAGGTCCTCCTCACCACCCTCGTCGTCGTCACGCTCCTGCTCATCATCACCTACCGCAGTCCGGTGTTGTGGCTCATCCCGCTGGTGGCCGTGAGCGTGGCCGCCCTGACCTCGATGGCGACCGTCTACTTGCTGGTCAAGGGTTTCGGCATCGTGGTCAACGACCAGAACTCGGCGTTGCTGACGATCCTGGTGTTCGGGGTCGGCACGGACTACGCGCTGTTGCTCATCGCCCGATATCGGGAAGCGTTGCACCACCACGAGAACGTCCGGGTCGCGATGGTCCACGCGCTGCGCGGCGCGGCGCCGGCCATCGTCGCATCGGCGGCCACCGTGATCGCCGGTCTGCTCTGCCTGCTCGTCGCGGACCTGAACAGCACCAGCGGGTTGGGCCCGATCGGCGCGGCCGGCATCCTGTGCGCGCTGGTGGCCATGCTGACGCTGTTCCCCGCGATGCTGGTGGTGCTCGGCAGGCGGATCTTCTGGCCGGCCATCCCGCGGTTCAGCACGGCCGTGGCAGAGAAGCCGGGGCTGTGGGTACGGCTCGGCGCCGCCATCGGTCGCCGCCGGTGGGTGGCGGCGCTCGGCTCGCTCGGAGTCCTGGGCGTGTTCGCCATGGGGCTGGCGGGCAACACCGGCGCCCTGCGGGAGCAGGACCAGTTCGTGTCCGCGCCGGAGTCGGTAAGCGGTTTCACCGTTCTCCGCCAGCACTTCCCGGAGCTCGGCGGCCAGCCGATGACGATCTTCACGCGGCCGGCGTACCAGGAGCAGGTGCTCGACGTCGTCAAGGGCACTCGCGGTGTGGCAGTGGCCATCCCGGGTCAGACCAGCGGTGGCTGGGCCGACATCTCGGTGTTCCCGACCGACGCGCCGGACACCGTCGCGGAGTACGACACGATCAAGCGGGTGCGCACCGCCGTGCACGCGGTGAGCGGGGCGGAGGCGATCGTCGGCGGGCCGAGCGCGGAGAACCTCGACACCGAGGTGACCAGCAGCCGCGACGAGAAGCTGGTGATCCCGTTGGTGCTCGCCGTCGTCCTGATCGTCCTCGGGCTGCTGCTCCGGGCGATCGTGGCCCCGCTGGTCCTGATGGCCACCGTGATCGTCTCGTTCGCGGCGGCCTTCGGCGGCAGCGTGTTCGTCTTCGACACGATTCTCGGGTTCAAGGGCGTCGACTACTCGGTGCCGCTGCTGGCGTTCCTGTTCCTGGTGGCGCTCGGCGTCGACTACAACATCTTCCTGGCCAGCCGGGCCCGGGAGGAGACCGTGCGTCTCGGCACCAGGGAGGGCATGCTCAAAGCCCTCTCCGCCACCGGTGGCGTCATCACCTCGGCAGGCCTGGTCCTGGCGGCCACGTTCGCGGTCCTCGCCACGCTTCCGCTGGTGATGCTGATCGAGGTCGGGTTCCTGGTCGCCTTCGGCGTGCTGCTCGACGCCCTGCTGGTGCGGTCGGTCCTGGTGCCCGCCCTCACCCTGCTGATCGGCCGGCGGATGTGGTGGCCGAGCCGGCTGTCCCGGCCGGTGGAGCTGCCTGATGGTCAACGGCCGCTCGCCGACGACAAGGAGCCCGCGCTGCAACGGTGAGCGCGGCGCCACGGACGAGATCCGGGACGGGCCCAGGCCTGTCCCGGATCAGCGCATTACGATGTCCTCCCCGGCGGTGAGCCGCGCGATCGGGGCGGCCGGAAGGTCGACTCGAAGCAGCGCGCCACCGCGTGCGGAGCGGGCGACGGTGGCCCGGCCGCCGTGGGCGTCGACGACCCGCTGCACGATCGACAGCCCCAGACCGGATCCTGGCAACGCCCTGGCGCTGTCGGCGCGGTAGAACCGGTCGAACACCCGCGGTACGTCGGCGTCGTCGATGCCCGGCCCTGCGTCGTCGACCTCGAGCACCGCCGACGCTCCCCTGGCATGGAGCCGGACCTGGACCGGCTGGTCCGCGGGGGACCACTTGCCGGCGTTGTCGATGAGGTTGAGCACCGCCCGTTGGAGTGCGGCGGGACGCCCGCTCACCCAGACGGAGTCCACGTCGAGCGCGACCTCGACGTCGGGCATGCGGGAACTTGCCTTGGTCGCGGCGGCCACCACCACGTCGGCGAGGTCGAGCAGTTCGGTGCTCTCGTCGCTGACGTCACCGCGCGCCAGGTCGGTCAGCTCGGCGGCAAGGGTGCTCAACTCGGCCACCTGGGCGCCGAGATCGTTGAGCAGCCGGGTCCGGCTCTCCGAGGGCAGTGCGCTGTCCAGGGTGCCGCGCCGATCGAGCCGGATCAGCAGCTCGATGTTGAGGCGCAGGCTGGTGAGCGGGGTCTTGAGCTCGTGGGCGGCGTCCTCGGCGAGCAGCCGCTGGGCCAGCCGGGAGTCCCGGAGCGCGGCGAGCATGTCGTTGATCGACCGGATCAGCTGCCGGATCTCCCCACCGCCCTCATCCGGGATGTCGGCGTCGAGATCCAGGGTGTGCGCGACACGGACCGCGGCGGCGGCCAGCCGGTCGATCGGTGCCAGCCCGGTCCGTGCCACGGCTCGCCCGACGAGGGCGCCGCCGACCACGCAGAACAGCCCGATCAGCAGCATGCCCAACCCGAGCTGGTTGGTCTGGCTTTCGTCGGCGACGCCGGCCACCTGGACCGCGCCGTCGCCCGCCCGCAGCGTGTAGATGAGGAAGTCGTCGTCGCTGTCGGTCGACTCCATCAGGTCGGCCGACGCGCCCTGCGCCACGCGCCCGGCGTGCTCGCTGACGGGGGGCAGTGCGGGTTGGCCGACCGGCGTCCGGGTCGAGCCGTCGGGCAGGATGACCCGCACCAGCCGACCGGATCCGGGATACGGCGGTAGCTGGACCTGCGCCAGACCGGCGCGCTCCGCGTTCGCCGCCAGGACGCGGGAGTCGGCGCGCAGCTGATCCTCGGTGGTGTGCCGCAGCTCCCAGTCCAGCAGCTCGATGGCCACCTGGAAGGCCAGGAACACGCTGACCGCGATGGCCGTCGCCGCGATCACCGTCAGCCTGGTCCGCAGGGACCGCCGGCGCCACCACCGGGTCAGCCGGCGCGGTTCCCGGTCGGCGGGCGTGCTCACGGAGGAGTCTCGCGCAACGTGTATCCCAGGCCGCGCAGCGTGTAGATCAATCGCGGCTCACCCTCGGCCTCCAGCTTGCGGCGCAGGTAGCTCACGTACACCTGGAGGTTGTTCGAGGTGACGCTCATGTCGTAGCCCCAGATCGCCTCGAACAGCGCGCCTCGGGTCAACACCCTGGTCGCGTTGCGCACGAGGACCTCCAGCAGGAAGAACTCGGTCCGGGTCAGGCGGAGTGGCCGCGCGCCCCGCCACGCCTCGAACCTGTCGGGATCGACCCGGACGTCGGCGAACGTCAGGATCTGCGACTCGTCGTCGCCCGTCGCGCGGCGGCGCAGCAGAGCCCGGACCCTGGCCAGCAACTCCTCGGTGGCGAACGGCTTGGGCAGATAGTCGTCGGCGCCCGCGTCCAGCCCCGCGACCCGGTCGGAGACCTGATCCCGTGCGGTCAGCATCAGCACCGGCAGGTCCTGACCCGCCGCCCGCAACCGCCGGCAGGTCTCCACCCCGCCGAGGCGGGGCATCATCACGTCGAGGATCAGCAGATCCGGTGCGTCGCCGCCGATCCCGTCGAGCACGGCGAGACCGTTGGCGACGGTGCTGGTGTCGTAACCCTCGACCTGGAGCACCCGCTCCAGCGACTCGCGGATGGCCGCCTCGTCATCCGCGATCATGATCCGCACGTCGGCCTGCCCCTCCCAGTCGATGCTTTTGCCGCTCATCGTTCCCGATCAACCTGAGGCCAGGATTAGAGCGTCGTCGCTGTGGTGCCGCGGGTCGTGGATGCCCAAGTGATCAGTTCAAAATGAGCCGGACTGCTCTACGTCAAGAAGGTGACTCCGGCCGGAGAAGAGTGAAACGGCGTCGGCCGCGTAGTCCAATGAGGGGCTCCCACCACCGGGGGAGCCGTGCCGGGCGAACGCTCCTCGGAGGGCGCATGGATCTGCTGCAGATCGTGATCGTGTTCGGAGTCTTCTTCCTGATCATGGCGGCCGTGTACTCGATCATCAACGCCGGGCAGCAGTCCGCGCTGCTCCGCTCTGTCACGGCGGCCGCCGGAGCGCTCCGGCGGCAGGCGGGCGAGCCTGGGTGGCGGCAGGTCCCCGACGACGAGGACGTGCCGGTGGGCCGGATGAGCGCCTCCGAACGGACGCGGCGCGCGGCAGTGGCGGGAACCTGTGAAGGGCGGACTGTGCGAGCCGCTGTCTTCTCCTCGATGGTGCCCTCTGGTCGCTATCAAGGCGTCCCCCACGGGGGAGTCGCCGTCCTGGGCCTCGTGGTGGCGGTGGACGTGCCGGAGCTGAGCGGAGATCTGCGGATGGACCCGCCCAAGGCCTCCAGGGGCTACGAGATGTCTGGCGGCCTGGCACCGTTGGTGGCGGGAGACACCGAGAAGAAGCTTCTCGCCCAGCTCAAGTCGTACCAGCCGCCCGCCGTGGACATCGCCGACGGCGTTGCGTGCTTCACCTTCACCGACATGGACCTCGCCGAACAGGTCGACGAGCTGGCCGGCCTGGCGTGCGACGTGGTCGACATCCTCGTGGACGTCAGGAAGTCGGTTCCGCCCGGTGGGGAGTAGGCGTCAGCGCTGCGGCATCGAGGAGGTCTTCCGGCGGCACCCAGAGCGGGCCGCCGTCTCGCTCGGGCTGCAGCCAACGGCGGCGTTCGGCCGTTTCCCTTGCTAGGCCGAGGAATTGCTGAACGGCTTCCGACTGCTCGCCTTCGCGCCACGCCAGGGACCACGGATACACGGGCCGGAGTTCCTCTGGTTGATGGATCGGTATGCCCTTGTCCGCGTACCGGCGGGCGTAGCTGTCGAATTCGAGGACGTAGGCCTGGGTGCGGGCGCGGGTGAGCGCTGCGTGGCAGTGGTCGAAGGTGCCGGGGTTGCCGAGCCACTGCAGCGCGAGGCCGGTGTGCTGCTCGAGGGAGCTGAGGTAGCGGCCGTGTGTGTTGTAGAGCGCTGAGCCGGGTGGGTCGCCGAAGACCTCGATGGGGCGCTCGTGCAGTGAGGCGGAGGGACGGGGCGTGTCGCCGGGCCGGGCCACGAGCCAGAACGGTTCGAGCCGCAGCAACGCGTGTTGCCAACCCGTCGGGTGGTCGGTTCTCATCGCCGCGGTCACTCGGATGATCGCGACGTCGAGTTGGTCGGCCAGCAGCGCGGCCAGTTGCCGGGTGCTGTCCATCGAGCTCTCCACGACTCGCACGTCCGGGAACCGCTCGTGGAAGGCGTCTGCGATGACGCGTCCGCTGTCCAGGCTGAAGATGTGCGCGATGCGCACGCGATCGGGTTCCGGTTCGCGCTGCATGCGGTCCGCGAGGGCCAGCAGTTGCCTGGCCTGTTCCAGGAATTGTTCGCCGCGCGGCGTGAGTGTGACGTGGCGGCTGTCGCGCAGCAGGAGTTGACCGCGGAGGTGGTCCTCCAGCTTGCGGATCTGCTTGGACAACGCCGGCTGGCTGATGAACAGCCTGGCCGCGGCCCGGCCGAAGTGCAGTTCGTCGGCGACCGTGACGAAGTAGCGCACCAGCCTGAGGTCGAGATCCATGCGGTCCTCCCGGCTTGACCGTAGGGCTGGACTGGCAACGATGCCAGCGCGGTTATTGATTGCGGTGAAACGGGTCTTGGACGCCGCGCTGCCGCCGGGTGTTGTCTGGCCATCAGAAACCACGGCGAACGGAGGATCTTGATGCCGGACCAAGGACCGCCGGTTGTGTTCATCCACGGTCTGTGGCTGCACGCGACCAGTTGGCAGCCCTGGATCGACCACTTCGCGGCAGCCGGATATCCCGCCATCGCGCCTGGATGGCCCCACGAGCCCGACACCGTCGAAGGGGCCAGAGAGCACCCGGAGGCGGTCGCGGACACGACCATCGACCAGGCCACCGAGCACTTCGCCTCGATCATCGCCGGACTTGACGAGGCGCCGGTCATCATCGGCCATTCCTTCGGCGGCCTGATCACGGAGAAGCTGCTCGGCCAGGGCATCGGACGCGCCGGCGTCGCCATCGACCCCGCCCAGATCAAGGGAGTCCTCCCGCTTCCGCTGGCCCAGTTGCGCTCCGGGCTGCCCGCGCTGGGCAATCCGGCCAATCTGCACCGCGCCGTCACGTTGAGCGAGAAGGAGTTCCGCTACGGCTTCGGCAACGCGCTGACCGAGCAGGAGTCGGCGGACATCTACCGGCGGTGGGTGGTCCCGGCGCCGGCCCGACCGCTCTTCCAGGTGGCAGCGGCGAACTTCGTGCTGCACTCGCAGGCGAAGGTCGACACGCACCGCGCCGATCGCGGACCGCTGCTGCTGATCTCCGGGACCGCCGACCACACCGTGCCCGACGTCGTGACCCGCTCGACCCTCAAGCAGTACCGGGATTCCACCGCGGTCACCGAGTTCAAGCAGTTCGAAGGCCGCGGCCACTCCCTCACGGTCGACAGCGGCTGGCTCGACGTCGCCGACGCCGTGCTCGGCTGGCTGCACACCCACGGCATCTAGGGAGAGCACATGGATCTCGGACTCGACGGCAAGGTCGCCGTCGTCACCGGTGCCAGCAAGGGAATCGGCCTGGCGATCGCCGCCGCGCTCATCGCCGAAGGTGCCTACGTCATCGCCGGCGCCCGGTCCAGCAGCGCCGAGCTGGACGCGCTCACCGAGGCGGGCAAGGCCGTCGCCGTCGCGGTCGACCTCGGCACCGTCGACGGGCCCGGCCGGCTCGTGGACGCGGCGCTGGCCGACCACGGACGCCTCGACATCCTGGTCAACAACGTCGGCTTCGTCACGCCGAGGACCACCGGGTTCCTGCTCGTCACCGACGACCAGTGGGCGCACTCGATCACGCTCAACTTCCTGGCCGCGGTGCGCACGACCAGGGCCGCCCTGCCCGCGATGCTGACCGCCGGCCGGGGCAGCATCGTCAACACCGCCTCGGTCAACGCCAGCCTGCCCGACCCCACCGTGATCGACTACGGCGCGGCGAAGGCGGCACTGGTCAACCTCACCAAGGCGCTGTCCAAGGAATTCGGCCCGCACGGCATCCGGGTCAACTCCATCAGCCCGGGTCCTGTCGCGACCGACCTCTGGCTGGGCACCGGCGGCGTGGCCGAGACCATCGCCGCCACTGCGGGCGCGACACCGGGTTCCGTCGCCGATCAAGCCGCGGCCCAGGCGGTCACCGGCCGTTTCACCCGGCCGGAGGAGGTCGCCGACCTCGCGGTGTTCCTGGCCAGCGATCGCGTCGCCGGCAACGTCACGGGCGCGAACGTGGTCATCGACGGCGGCTTCACGACCGAAACCCACTGACACCCGGGCCGGTGACGGACAGAGCCCGGCCGGATGGTTCATCCGGCCGGGCTCTGGTGTCGTTCGTGCGTGCCGCTGGTGGATCAGCGGCTGACGAGCGGACTAGGCGGGAACGATGTTCTCCGCCTGCGGGCCCTTCTGGCCCTGGGTGATGTCGAAGGAGACCTTCTGGCCTTCCTGAAGCTCGCGGTAACCCTGGGCAGCGATGTTCGAGTAGTGGGCGAAGACGTCGGCGCCGCCGCCGTCCTGCTCGATGAAGCCGAAGCCCTTTTCAGAGTTGAACCACTTGACGGTTCCGGTGGCCATGGTGCTCTCCAAGCATGAATGTGGCACCCGCACTGTGCGGGAGCCGGATGGTCCGCCACGGCCGGCGACGACGAACAGCAAAAAACCCGTGACCTGCGATCACGGGCGCCTCGTACGTCGTAACCATGACAGACGCCATCACGCTACACCGGATGACCACCCGGTGACGAGGCTATGAGGCGAACAGCTTCCAGTGTCCCTCGGAGACGACCTCGACGGTGCCGTCGGTCACCTTGATGGCCGTCTGGTCGTCGATCGCGTACGCCGGACCCGCGATCTCGGCTGCCCACCTCGTGGCGGCGGCCATGGTGTTGTCCGGCAGGTGACCCAGGTGCGGGAAGATCGAGAAATCGACGACCCCGAGAGTGCTGTCACCCCCATTGGGTGACGTCCACTCGACGAAGTCGTCACCTATTCGGGGGGTCATGACCATGCTCCCCGCACTCAACCCCACCCAGACGGTGTCCTGCAGCGACGGCAGGAGGTCCGCCAGCCCGGACTGCCGCATCCAATGACACAGGTACATCGCGTCGCCGCCGGCCACCAGCAGGACGTCGGCCTCCCGCACCCAGGGGCCCACCGCTGCTCGCCGATGCTGGGCAACGCTGTCAGCTCCAAGACGCCCAGCGACTTCCAGCCCAGGTCGCACATGGGTAGTGGTGTCTGGCCGGTGATGAAGCGCCACACCGAGGCCGGTCCGCACATGGGGTGGCCGTACTGCGCTGTGGGGATGCACAGGGCACTGGAGTCGGCGATCGGCTTGCCCAGGAGGTCGACCAACGCGTCGCGGATGCTCGGGTTCGTGACGCCTGCGGACGTGAGAAGAAGCCTCACGCTTGCCTCCTGTAGCCGTCAGTTCGGGTGTATGGGAGACAGACTGGACGCCACAGCGAAACTCATCGCTGTGGCGCGGCTGCCGCCATGATCGGGTGCCAGCGGGTGGCGTCGAAGATCAGGGTGATGGACTCGATCCGGCCGTCCCGCAACCGGAAGTGTTCGGCGGTGCGCTGGACACCCACCGGCGTGGCGGTGTGCACGTCGTAGACGAGCGTGGCCTCGGACTCGCCGTACAACTCGCTGATCATCTCCACGCCGGTGACGATCTGGAGGAAACCGGTGAGTCCGGCCAGGTGGCCGGTGGTGTCGCCAGAGCTGATCAGCGGGCTCTGGAAGGTGAACGTGCCGGCGAGCTGGGCGGCCGCGGCGGTCACGTCCCCGGCGAACCTGGCCTGGTGATAGGCCTGAACGGTCTTCTGGGTCGTCGCGCTGGTCGTCATGCCTGTTCCTCCAAATAGCGGGCCAATTGGTGCTGGTTTTCGACAACACGCAGGCACAGGTGCCGCAGCAGGACCGTCTCGGAGGGGGTGAACCCGCTGAACACGGCCGCCATGGCCCTCTGGGTGGGTCGTCGGAACTCGTCGAGCCACGTGCTGCCCGGCGGTGTGATCCGGACGAGCACGGAACGCCGGTCCTGGGGAGCGGGGACCCGCACGGCGAGCCCCGCTCGTTCCAGGGTGTCGACCAGGCCGGTCACGTTCCTCGAGCTCACCCCGGCGGAGCCGGCCAGGTCCTTGATGCTGATGCCGTCCTCGGTGCTGCCGAGGCGAACCAGGATGTCCAGCGCGCCGGGGCTGAGCCCGCGACTGTCGGTGCCGTGGGAGCGCAGCCGGTCCAGAGCCCGTGCGGCCGCTCGGATCGCCGCGGCCGCCTCCAGCACGCTGGTGTCGTCACCGAGGGCGAACTGGGCGAGCGCGGTCCTGGCCCGCGGGTCGAACAGCAGGTCGTCCGAGTCGCGACTGAACTCGGCCTCGTCGTTGTCTACGTGCTTCATAGTGAAGCAGTACTTTAGTACGTACTTCTCTATCTGTCACCAGAGCATCGCAGCGAGGCGGCAAGGCCGGGTAGAGCAGGCTCCACCATCAGAACGGCCCTTGACTGCACTGACTCGCGCAAGATCGATTCCTAGTGTTCCGACCATGACTTCGATCCCTGTTGCGGACTCCGGCCGCCCCGCTTCCCACGGCTGGCAGGCACTGGTCCAGCGCTTCCCGCTGATCACGTTCTTCACCCTGGCCAACGGCATCAGCTGGCTGGCCTGGGTGCCCTACATCCTGTCGCTGGACGGGTTCGGCGTCCTGCACTTCCGGTACCCGGACCTGGTGATGGGCAACCAGCTCACCGCGATCCTGCCCGGCGCTTACCTCGGCCCGCTGACCGCCGCGTTCACGGTCACCGCGGTCACCGAGGGCCGCGAAGGTCTACGGCGGTGGCGCAAGCGGCTCTTCCAGTTCCGCGCCGGCGTCCTGTGGTACGCGTTCGCTCTGTTCGCCGTCCCCGTGGCGGTCCTGCTCGGCACGCTGGCGGTGACGGACGCCCAAGGTTTCCAGGTGCCCTCGCTGATGGTGCTGGCCATCTACGTGCCGATGCTGGTGCTTCAGTTCTTCACGACCGGCCTCGCCGAGGAGCCGGGCTGGCGCGACTTCGCCCTCAGCCGCCTCCAGCAGCGTCACCAGCCGATGATCGCCACGTTCGTCCTCGGCATTCTGTGGATCATCTGGCACCTGCCGCTGTTCCTCACGCCCTGGGCGGGCCCCGACGTCACCCCCGAAACGATCGTCCGCTTCGCCGTCATGGCCATGGAGATGAGCTTCCTGATCACCCTGGTCTACAACAAGGGACGCCAGAGCCTGCCCCTGGTGATGCTGCTGCACTGCTCGATCAACAACTTCCAGTCCGTCGCCTTCTCCGAGTTCTTTCCCAATGCCAGCGAAGAACTGCTCTGGGGGCCCGCGCTCGGCCTGGGTGTGCTGAGCATCGTCGTCATCGTCGTCACCAAGGGACGGCTCGGCTACACCTCGCCTGACTCGCGACGTGAGGGTGCGTCGCAGATCAGTCGCTCAGCGGCATGACCGGACGGCCACGTGGCGAGTCCTTGCTCGACCAGTTGAGCGGCGCGGTGAACTTCCTGGGTGACGGCGTCGATCGCGTCGGGCAGCGGGTGACCGGGGCGCAGGTGGGTGCGGAGGGCGCGGAACTGGACTCGCCACAGGCCGAGGAGAGTGGCCGCGGCGATCTGGGGTTCGGGGTCTTCTGGTCGCAGTCCGGTGCGGGTGGCGAGTACTTCGGCGGCGATGTCCACGAACCGGTCGGCGGTGTCGCTGCGGTACGCCCGCAGCGATGGGGTGGTTCGGATCAGGTCGCCGAACTTCTGGTACTGCGCCAGTGCGCGATCCTGGTCGGCGTCGGCGGCAAGACCCGCGACGAGGCCCTCTCGTTCCTGGTCGAGGACAGTCAGCATCGCGGTGACCGGGGGGAGCCCCAGGTTCGACAGGTGAGTGCGCAACGCGTCGGCGGTCGCTTCCAGCCGGTCGAGGAGCAGCGCCTCCTTGCTCGGGAAGTAGTTGAAGACGGTCTTCTCGGACACCCCGCACGCCTCGCCGACGTCGGCCACCCGGACAGCGTCGAAGCCGTGCTCGACGAACAGCCGTGCGGCGGTGTCGGACAGTTGCTGGCGCATCGCGCGCTTCTTGCGCTCGCGCAACCCGGTTCCCGTTGTTGCCACACGATCATCCTAGTTCAGCGACACGAAAAGTTCTGCTACTGTAATTTTACAGCTGCTGAAGTCACTTTGTGTCGAGGAGACCACGATGTCCGAGATCCACATCGTTCGCGACTACCCGCACTCGCCCGTGAAGGTCTGGCGGGCGATGACCGACCCCGACCTGATCCCGCACTGGACGTCGACGGGGAAAGGCGCTCGTGCCGTTGGGTTCCAGCCCGTGGCCGGCAACCGGTTCCAGTTCGTCGCCAAGCCGATGCCCGGCTGGCGCGGGATCGTCGACTGCGAGGTGCTGGAGGTGCGCGAGCGGGAACTGTTGCGCTACACGTGGGTTGGCGCGCCGGGCGAGACGCCCAGCCACGTCCTCTACCGGCTGGAGCCCACCCCCGAGGGAACCCGTTTCACCTACCACCACAGCGGATTCACCGGAATCGGCGGGTTCGCCATGGCCAGGATGCTCGGCGTGATCCGGGCCAGGATGCTCAGCGTCGGGGTGCCCGCGCTGCTCGCCGAGCTCGACGAGACCGGCGCGCTGCGATCCCGATGAACATTCCCGCACAAGCGATCAGAGCCCGGCGAAGAGGTCGGTTTCCGGGACAGGTGATCCCGTGGTGTCCCGTGCCCGGATGAAGTCCTCGACGCCGAACGCCTCGGCGAACTCGGCCGGTGGCAGCCTGCCGGCGATCGACGAGCCGAGCTGGGAGGCGTGGCAGTGCAGCGCGGCGCGTTTGCGGTCGACGACCGCGCGGGTGTCGATGGTCGTGGTGATGCGCCGGTCGACGTCGTCGAGTCCGGCGGGCAGGTCCCGGTGGATTCCGACCGAGGTGGCCACCCGGATCAGGCGCTCCCAGTACGCCCGGCCGTGGGCCTTGAAGTACAGCTTGGCCGCGACTCCGGACAGGTCGAACGCCGCCGAAGCGACCCGCGCGGCGTGCAGGTGGTCGCGGTGCTGCGCTGCGTTCTCGGCGTCGTAGGTCACCACGACTTGTGGCTCGTAGTGCTCGATCAGCCTCGCCACCCGGTCGGCGGCAACGGACACCGGCACGTCCACGAAGGCGCCGCTAGGCTTCTCCCACGCTGCAATGCCCGAGTCGTGGTAGCCGAGCAGTTCGACGTCGGTCACGCCGAGGACGCGGCACGCCGCTTGCAGCTCGCCGAGCCGGTGCGAAGCGACCTGTGAAGGATCATGGGTGGGTGTGAACGGTTCGGCGCCGTCCGGTGCGTCGCCGAGTTCGCCGTTGGTGCATGTCACGAGCACGATTCGGGTGCCGAGCGAGGCATAGTGGGCGAGGATGCCGCCGGTGGACGTCGACTCGTCGTCAGGATGGGCGTGCACCGCGAGCAGTGTTCGGGTCATGGTGTCCAGTCCAGTAGATGGTTGATGTGTGAGATGGGTATGTTCCGGCGTCTCGCGAAAGTTCCTCTCGTAGCACGAGTTTTGGGTCCTGTTGTGGCGGCGGCGGTCGTTGCGGCACTCGTGGTGGTAGCAGCCAACGGGTCTGCGGAGGTTGCTCCCGCGCGTGCTGCGGACGAGGGACAGCCCACGTCTGTTGAGGTGACAGTGGCCAGTTCGTCCGCCGGTTCCAGCTCCAGCGTCGCGCCCACGCCGACGTCGGCCAGCAGTGCGGTGACGTCGTCCGCCGCAGTGACCAGTTCCTCGGTGGCGCGGCCTGCTCCTGCGCCTGTGAAAACGGAGCAGCGGGTTGAGGCGCCGTGGTTCGCGGATCGGGTGGGGAGCGCGACCCAGGTGATCTCGGTGGTGGGTGCGGGCGGTTCCAATGCGACGTTGTCGACGTGGCAGAAGTCCGGGAGTGACTGGACTTCTGTGATCGGTGGTGTTGCGGCCAAAGTCGGTCCGCCCGGCATCTCGAGTTCTTACGGTGAGTCCTCGTCGGCGACACCGGCCGGGGTTTTCGCGATCACCGGCGCGTTCGGCAGGCAGGCCGATCCTGGTGCCGGAGTGTCGTACTTCCGGCTCGACGACTCGGACTGGTGGGTCAGTGACGTCAACAGTCCTGACTACCACACTCATCAGCGGTGTGCTCGTGGCGCGTGTCCATTCAACGAGAGCACGTCGGAGAATTTGGCTGGGCAAGGCGCTGTTTACGACTACGCCCTGGTGATGGGCGTGAACGCGCAACGTGTTCCGGGTGGAGGCAGCGCGTTCTTCGTGCACGTCACGAACGGCGCCGCGACCGCGGGCTGTGTGGCGATTCCGGCGAGCACGCTGGTGTCGATCATGCGCTGGGTCGGTCCTGGCACGGTGATCGCGTTGTCGCCGCGCTGAACCGGGGCTTGTTCACCGGGCAGGCTAGTTTGCTCGGGTGAGTCTCCTTGATGACGTCGCCGAGCGCGACGGATGGCGGTGCTGGGTGTGCGACGAACCGGTCGACCCCGGCATGTCGGTGAACGACCCGCGAGGGCCTAGCGTCGACAGCCGGACCGCCGACCGGAAGGCCAAGGTCGCCGAGCGGCTCGCGCACCGCGGGTGCAACACGCGCAAGGGCGCGGTCAAGGTGGTCATCGCCTGGCCGGAGCGGCTGCACGTGGCCGAACCCGCGCCGCTGATCACCGTCGCCGGTCGGCTGGAGCGCAAGGGCGGTCGCGAGATGGTGGCTCGTTGTCCGACCAGGCAGGACGCCCAGGAAGCGGCGGACTGGCTGCTGGACCGGTTCTCCCGGCTGGTGCCGGGGCTGCCGGTGACCACCACCGTCGAGCCGGGCGGCGGGCAGTTCCTCGTCGTTCTGGCCGCCGGACGTCGCTGAAATATTAGAAGAGCTGATGGAAACCATCGGAATCTATCGCTTTTGTTGATGCAGTGCGGCTTCTAGCGTTCTCGGCATGAACCCACGCTGCGCGCTCTGGTTTCCGTTGTTCGACGCTCTTGCCGACCTGCTCGTCGTCGCTCGCCTGGCCGCGGAGGCGGAGGAGGCGGGCTGGTCGGGACTGTTCGTGTGGGACCACCTGCGCTGGCGTGAACCGGTGACCGAGGTCGCCGATCCGTGGATCACCCTGGCCGCGGTCGCCACTGCCACCGAACGACTGCGGTTCGGGCCGATGGTGTCGGCGATCGCGCGGCGGCGGCCCGCCAAGCTCGCGCGTGAGACCGCGACGCTGGACCGGCTCAGCGGTGGGCGGCTGACGCTCGGCGTGGGGCTGGGCAGTGATCGGTTCGCCGGTGAGTTCTCCCGCACCGGTGAGGAGTGCGACGACCGGGTGCGGGGGCGGATGCTCGACGAGTCGCTCGAGATCCTGGCGGCTGCCTGGTCGGGGGAGACCGTGCACCACCGCGGCGAGCACTACACCGTTGACGGGGTGCGGTTTCTGCCTCGGCCCGTGCAGCGGCCCGGCGTGCCCGTGTGGGCGGCCGCGTTCCCCGGCAACATCAGGCCGATGCGACGGGCGGCGCGGTTGGACGGGTTCTTCCCGGTCAACCTCACCTCGCTCGACGAGTTCGCGGCGGCGGTGGGCCAGGTCAACGCTCTGCGTGACGATCCCTCGGCGCCCTACGACTTCGCCGTCGAGATCGAGCGGGACGCGGACGTCGCCGCCTATGCCGAAGCCGGGGCGACCTGGTGCCTGACCGGGTTCGACCCCGAGTCGATCTCGCTGGACGAGGTCCGGGGCGTGCTGCGTGAGGGGCCGGCTGTACGCGAACGGCCCTCACCCGTCGTCGGGTGAGGGCCGCTGTTCGACGTTGTTCTTGCTACGGCAGGGATTCGCACGCCACGCCGTCGTGGTTGCCGTCGAGTTGCGCGACGTCGCCGTAGTACGGGTAGTAGTAGTCGAACCACGCCTGTGCTTCGCGGTGGGTGGCGAAGTCCGAGCAGTCCTTGCTGTTACCGGGGTTCGCGGGGATTCCCCGGAGTTCCGGCGACGGCCTGCCCGCGCCGACCCACTCGTTGTAGTTGATGGCCCGGTGGAACGCGGGGCCCTGGTAGTAGATCGTCGGGTTGGTGCCCACCTTGTAGAAGTGGTCGTTCACGACGCGCTGCACCACCTGCGGTGTCGGGAACGCTTCTTCGCTCCACTCCGCGTAGCCGATCGAGTAGCCGTAGCCGTTCGCCAGGTCGGGCATCCGCGTGATGTTCGGCGCCCAGGACAGCTTCATGAAGCCCTCGTTGGAACGCCGGTCGTAGGCGCGGAAACCGGAGGCGGCCCACTCGTCGTAGGTGAGCTTGTGGTTCACGCCGTCCGCGCCTTCGACGAAGATCTCGTTGGACGTGGCCCACTGGTAGTAGTAGCTGCCCGCGATCCAGCCCGCGGTGCGCGGAGCGGGACTGCCGGACGCCCGCCACTGCGACTCGGTGAGGCGGTCCCAGTCCCAAGTGGACTCCGGGTCTCCCCAGAACGTGACCGCGTAGACGGTGGGGGACCAGGGGTATTTCACGTAGTCGGTCGGCGAGGCCGCGGGCTGGGGGAATCCGGCGGACGCCCACTCGTCGTAGCCGATGGCGCGGGCGTTGCCGCCGTCGACGCGCCACACCGTCGCGTCGAAGGGCTGCTTGTAGTAGCCGTCGGCCGCCGCCGCGGTCGCCGGCGTCGTCACGGCCACGGCCAGTCCCAGCGCTACACCCGCGCCGGCCAGCGCTGCCGTCACCCGCGTGATCATGTTCAAATGACTCGCCTTCCGTCCGCTCCGAACCCGATGTCCGGTTGGACTTTCGGCGTTCGGGCCCATTCGTTACGGTCCGGAGTCGAAAACGGTTGCAGTTAACCCGATCGGACTACTTGATGGCCGTGCAGGCTGGCAGATGAGCCGTCTGGGTGAAACGGGTAACGCTGCGTAGTAGGCATCGCGACGTACCGGCCGTGACCGCACACGTGTCCTTGCGACAACTGCCGAAGAACGTCCGCGTGATCGCCGCGGTCGTGCCCCTGCTGATGATCGTCACGGCCTGCGGGCAGGAGCCCAAGCCGGTCGCGGCCGCCACTTCGACGAGCACCACCACTTCCACGACTTCCGCCACGACAACGACAACTCCGCCGCCGGTGACGGTCGCGTCGATTGTGGACGGTCGCACGGTGACCTTGTCCAACGGCACCACCGTGCAGGTGCTCGGACTGGCTCCGCCCGGCGAGTGCTGGGCCGCGTCGTCGGTCGAGTTCGCGACGAAGACGTTGGTGGGCAAGGCGGTCAGTGTCGTGGGATCGCGGTTGTTGGCTGACGGTCAGGATTACGCCGTTCTCGCGGTGAGTCAGGGTGTTGGTCGTGCGGTGAGCGGGGCGGATGCGGCGATCGAGCAGGCTCAGGCGGTCGCCAAGCAGGCGGCGGTCGGGTTCTGGGGGCCGTCGTGCGGTGGGCTTGACGTGAAGCCCGCGCCGCAACCCGTTGTGCCGCAACCTGTTGCGCCCCAGCCGCAACCTCAGCCGCAGCCCGCGCCCGCACCGCCCGCGTCCGCGTACTACGCGAACTGCTCGGCGGCCAAGGCGGCTGGAGCGGCGCCGCTCTACCGCGGGCAGCCCGGCTACCGGTTGGCGCTCGACCGCGACAACGACGGCGTCGCCTGCGAGTAGGCAGGCGTTTTCAGCGGTGTGCGCGGCTCCAGAGAGCGGGCCAGCCGCCCTTCCCCAGCAGGGCGGCCGGAACGAGCAGACCGTGCTCGTCCACCTGGTGCCAGAACAGATCCACGGGTGCGCCGAGTTCGGCCGCCGCGGCCAGGGCGCGCTGCCACGGGCCGTGCTCGTCGGACAGGTCGCTGGCGGGAAAGCCTGGCACAGCGGTGGTTCCCGGCGGGGTCACGACGTCCGTTGTGGACTGAGGTGCGCAGGTCGTTGCGATGGCCAGCACGCACAGCAGTTCGGGTGTCGGCCGGCGGGCCACCGAACGGGCCAGCGCCTCGTCGGCGATCAGCGTGCCCATGGCGCCGCGGACTGCTCGGGCCACCGCGTCCTGGGCGTGCGCCGGGGCGATCTCCGGGCGGCGGACGAGGGCTCGCAGGGTTCGGGGCAGCGGTGAGCCGTCGGTGAGGGCGGCCAGGCGGTCGTACTCGCGCAGGTCTGGGTCGAGCCGGGCCACCGCTTTGGTGAGCGGGCGGGCGCGGGTCGCCTGCCACAACGTCGACGCGTCGAGGCTGGTCAGGGCCGTGCGGACGACTTCGACGGGTGGGCCCGCCCGTCGGAGTGCGATGACCGCAGCGTCCGGGTCGAAGTCGGCGGGCTGGCCCGGGCGGCCGAGACCGCGGGCCAGTTCGGCGTAGGTGCGGCGCGCGGGGGCGGCCGCGGACAGTTCCCGGGCGACCGCCGCGGTCAGGGCCTTGGTGAGTTCCGCTGGCAGGCGGACTGTCGAGCGGCGGGCTCCGCCTCGCGTTCGTGGCGGTGGCACGGGGAGCAGCGGCTCGGGGGCGGACGGGGCACGCCTCGGGATGCTGTCGACCCACTGCCTGATGTGCTTTTCGAGGGCAGGGGCGACGTCGTCGTTGAAGCGGGCGCGCAGCTCGTGGACGTGCCAGCCCCCGGTGTGGCGGCGGATGTCGAGGTTGGCGGCGATGCGGCCGTCGGCGGGGTCGCGGAAGGCGATGAGGACGCACTGGCCCTTGTGGGCCTGGGCCGCGTACCAGGACTCGCCGATGCAGTTGCCCATGTAGCCCGACCACTCGGCGAGCTGTCTGGGGTCGCGGCCCAGTTCCACGGAGAGGCCGGCGACGGACTGCTTGTCCAGGGCCGTCACCTCGGGAGGGATCGGGAACGTGCCGGTGCTGGCCTCGGTGATCACGGCGTCGGCGCTCACGCCGGTCGCCAGCGAAGGCCAGTTGTTGCAGCGGGGTGGTGGGGTGGCGCCGAACATGACGAGTTGTGCGGTGCCGGCGGCTTCCAGCGGTACGGACGTCACACGCTCGGGTGGTTGCTCGGCGTAGGTCAGGGCCGGGTTGGGGCGCTCGTGGCGGACGTCGGCGCGGTCGTTGCCGTAGAAGGAAGCCAGTGCGTCGGCCAGGTCGGCCAGCCAGAGCAGGTCGTGCGGGGTCTCCAGCGCGGCCGGGTCTTCGGCCAGGCGCTGGGACAACGGCTGGGTCGGGGCGTCGGCGTGCGCGTCGGCCAGCGGCGGCTGGTCCCAGCTGCCGGGCGTCCGCGCGTAACCCGTTGCGGTGCGCCACTTGTGGAGTTGGGCGACGCTCCAGGGCTGGCAGGTGTCGTGGCAGTGGTGGAGAGGTTCGCCGAGCTCGTCGAGGCGCTCGGTCACGGCGTCGAAGATGACCACGCCGTAGTTGCGGGCCATGGCTGCGCGGGTCCGCACGTGGGTCTCGGTCTTCGCGCCGATCGTCCGTCCCGTGCTCAGCGCCTCGACCAGCTGGTGGACGTAGTTTCCCGGGCGTGCGGGATGGCTGTAGGCGCCTTCGAAGCGGCGGGCGGCTTTGGAGCGCTCGTCCTCGGTGAGGAAGTCGGCCGCGACCAGTTCGTCGCGGTGTTTCGAGGCTGCGGCTGCCAGGCCTTCGTCGGACAGGGTCCTGGCGAACCGGAGCAGCGCGGTGGCGGCGATGGCGTCGTGCAGTAGCCGGCCGAGTTCTGTCGCGGGCCAGAAGTGGGGCGGGGTCCAGCGTGCCGCGTCGGCCAGGGTCGGAGCTCGGCCCGCCGACCAGCCCAGGCGTTGCAGGAGCGGTAGGTCGAAGTGGTCGCGGTGGCGTTCGCGGAGCTTGTCGATCCGGTCGGCACGGGTCTGCGACGCGGCCCGGCGTTCCCGGCGCTGGTGGTCGAGGAGCACCGAGCACACGTGGTCCCAGAGACTGATGATCAGCGTCAGGCGGCGGGGACGTTGGTAGCCCGTCAGCACACAGGCGAGGTGATCGGCCAGAGTGGACGCGGCGCCGCGCGGGAACGGGTCGATGCCGGACGGGGTGCGCAGCTCGAGCACGCGTTCCAGCTGTTCCGGGCCGAGCAGGTCGGAGGCGGCGGACGTGAGGTGCAGGACGGCCCAGCGCTGTTCGGCGACCGCGGCCTGAGCGGCGGCGCCGACGCGTTTCGTGGCTGATGGCCCGAACATGGCCACCAGGGTCGCCGCCCGGTCACCGAGGCGATCGTCGGTGCCGAGAAGCTTGAGCGCGGCCAGAACCGCGTCGCGGCGGTCTCCGTGAGCGCCGGCCAGGCGCGCTGACGTGAAGCCGTCGCCCAGGTCGACACCCGCACCCGCGGCCGTGTCGGTCAGCAGGGCGAGCCGCTGGAGCGCTTTCCCGGGATCAGCGCAGGCTGGGCCGACGGCGACAGGAGAGCCCGGCGGGTGGGCGCCGGCGCGGGTGGTCACGGGCACGGCTCTACCGCCGGGCGCGGGCAGCCAGCAGCTCACCCCAGGGCCGGCTGTCACCCCAAACGCCAGTTGAATCGACATCGACACCATGATGACGCACCCGCGCCACCGGTTTTAGCGTCGTGAGCTGCGGGTTCGGTCAGAAACCGCCGCGTTCGACGACGTTGCGCGCCTCCCGCGTCTCCGTGTTGGCCTCGGCTTCGGCGAGGGCGCCCGGCACCGGGTTCGTGTCCTTCTCCGCGACCCACTCCTCCGGCTTGGGCCGGTCGGGCAGTGCGTTCCACTTGTCGTTCATGAACCCAGTGTGCCCGTAACCGGCGCTGACTGTCCGGTGACGACCGGTGTCAGCGAGATGTCAGCGGCTGCCGAGAAGCTGCTCCCAGCGGAAAACAAGAGCTTCCCTGCAAGAAAGCGGGCTCCGGCAATTTCGGCGGGGCCGGATCCTGCTAAGAAGAGAAGGGCACATCGTGCTTAAGAAGTTCACTCTCGTGGCGATGATGGGTGCGCTGATCAGCGTTTCCTTCGGCGCGGTGACGGCCAGCGCGGCCACGGCCCGCAACGGGTCCTGCGAGGACGGCGAGTTCTGCCTGTACTACAACAGCGACGAGGCCGGTTCGGTTTCCGACTTCAACACGTCGATTTCCGACTACGGTGACGAGCAGCCCAGCTGCTACGACTTCAAGGGCGCCGGCAACGGCAAGGGCCTGTGCGTGAAGAACGAGGCCGCCTCGGTCTGGAACCGCACCGACAACAAAGTGACCGTGTACTTCAACAGCGGTTACGCGGGCCCCAGCCAGACGATCGCCGCGAACTCCAAGGCGAACCTGAACTCGACGCTCAAGAACGAGAACGCCTCCCACAGGCTCAACGACGGTGGCGGCACGACCCCGCCCGGCGGCAGCTACGGCGAGCCGAACAACAACCCGCACCCGAACGCGACGGCCCGTGCGCCTCAGGCCACGAAGAAGACGCAGTTCGTGGACGACGAGATCCGTCGCCTGACCGGTGAGAAGGACTGCTGGGTGGGCGACTACCGCAGCGGCGAGTCGTCGACGAGCAACCACAACACCGGTAACGCTCTCGACTGCACCATCTCCAACGCGATCGGCACGTACCCGACCACGGCCCAGAAGGAACAGGGCTGGAAGCTCGCGAACTGGCTGAAGAAGTACGCGGCCAAGCTCGACGTCCGCTACGTCATCTGGCAGGGCAAGATCTGGAGTGTGGCCCGTTCGTCCGAGGGCTGGCGCAACTACACCGCGGACAGCGGTGTGACCGGTGGCCACTACGACCACGTGCACGTCTCGATGCAGAACCCGTACGGCGACTGATCTCGGTCAGTTGAATCGTCGAGAGGCCGCCTGATCCCGATCAGGCGGCCTTTCCGCGTTGTGGGCCATGATCCGGAACGTCACCGCGTCGAACAGGTCCCACCCGTCCATCTCCACGTGACCTGTCGAGTCCGGCTGCCAGCCGCGGGAGATCACCTCGTCCATCAACGCCCGCGCCACGCCTGGCAGGTGGAGGTTCAGGTGCCGGCCGTCGGCGTGCTTCGCCGTGCCGTTGTCGTACTCGTCCGAGGTGAAGTGCCCCTCCGCGGGCCGGGATCTGAACACCACCAGCACGTGCCCGGCCGAACCGAACTTGCGGAACCTCACCAGTTCGCGGTATTCCCGGCAGCCGTGACCGACCGTCCAGATGAACCGGTCGTCGCCCACCACGAGCTTTCGGAACTTGTGGCGCCCCATGCGGTTCACCTTAGGAGTGGCGGCAACTTCTTTAGGACCTCTCCAGCGACCACCTTTGTCGTAGCCGCCGACGACCTTCGCGGCTCGCCGCGAACAGGCCACCCCAGGTGGACTGGGCGCCACGACTGAGGGGGTTGTTGTGAAACAACGTTGGCTGGTGCCGCTCGTAGCGGCAGGACTCATCGCGGGCACGACCGCGGCGCACGCGGACGATTCCGTTGTGCGGACCGGATTCGGGGCCGTTCGAGGTGAGGTGAACGGGCATACGAGGGTGTTCGAGGGCATTCCGTATGCGGCGCCGCCCGAACGGTGGCGCGACCCGAAAGCGCCGCGGAAGTGGGACGGCGTGCGGGATGCGACGAAGCCGGGGCCCGCGTGTGCGCAGCTGCCGGGGGAGTTGCCGGAGGGCAGCACGGCGGAGGATTGCCTGTACCTCAACGTTACGACGCCAGCCAAGTCCAGGAACAAGCCCGTTGTGGTGTGGGTGCACGGCGGCGGGTTCTTCATGGGGGCCGGGAGCAACTACGACTCGCGGCGGTTCGCCGAGCAGGGCGATGTCGTCGTGGTGACGGTCAACTACCGGCTGGGGATCTTCGGGTTCTTCGGCATGCCCGGGCTGGAGGGTTCGGGCACGTTCGGGTTGAAGGACCAGCAGGCCGCGCTCAGGTGGGTGCGGAACAACATCCAGAACTTCGGCGGGGATCCGCGCAATGTCACGCTGGCCGGGCAGTCGGCCGGTGCGATGAGCGTGTGTGCTCAGCTCACTTCGCCTGGTGCGGCTGGGTTGTTCGACAAGGCCGTCATGCAGAGCGGGTCGTGCAGGACGGGGTGGCTCGACAACTTCGAGTACCGCGGTGAGGTGGAAGCGACGATCTTCCAACCCGTGAAAGCCTTGGAGGAGCACGGAGTGGAGATCGCGCACGAACTCAAGTGCGCGGATGTGGCCTGCCTGCGCGAGAAACCAGCCGAGGAGCTGATGCCGCAGCACTTCGCGTTCATCCAACCTGCTTACGGCACACCGGTTCTGCCTTCGTATCCGGGTGATGCTGTCAAGCAGGGCAGGTTCCACAGGGTGCCGGTGCTGAGCGGGACGACGAAGAACGAGGCGACGCCGTGGGCTGCCGCGTACGACAGCGGGAAGCCGATGAGCGCCGAGACGTTCGAAGCCGTGGTGAAGGAGACGTTCGGGGAGCGGGCCGATCAGATCAAATCCCTGTATGCGCCGGAGAAGTACGGGTCGGCGGCGCTGGCGTGGGCGGCGGTGGTGACCGATCGGATGTGGTCGTGCACCCAGTACGAGACGGCGCGCGGGCTGGCGGCCAGGACGAAGGTCTACGAGTACGAGTTCGCGGATCCGAACCCGCCCAAGCTGTCGCCGGTTCCGCCGCCGATGCCGCTGGGAGCGCAGCACGCGTCGGATCTGTGGGACTTCTTCGACCTCGGTGGGCGCGCGCCCCGGTTCACGGGCGACCAGCAGCGGTTGTCCGAGCGGATGATCCACGGGTGGGCGAGGTTCGCGCGCACCGGAATTTCGGACTGGCCTCAGTTCACCGGGAACCGTGGTTATGTGCAGTCGTTCGCGCCGGGCGACGTGCGCCCGGTCGACCTGGCCGAAGAACACCACTGCGACTTCTGGAAGGACTGACGGGCTCACAAGGTCGCCGCCTGTGTATCCCTGCATTGCACAAGGAGCGAGTAATGGCACGACGAGTTGTTGCGATAGCCGCCACCGCCGCCCTGACGTTCGCCGTGATCCAGCCGACGGCGAGTGCCGGGCCGGTGGGCAGCGGGTGGACCGAGTACGACCCCGCGTGGAACCTGCAGATCCAGAGCAGCGGCGAGATCAAGAGCTACCCGAGCAGCACGACCAGCGCGACCGGGCCCGGCGGGTCGTACCGCAGGGAAGGCGGGGTGCAGAGCTTCAAGCTCTTCAACAAGGGGTCGAACCGGGTCGAGGCGCGGATCCAGGACAACTACCGGACCGGGCAGCGGCAGTTCGAGGGCGAGCTCAAGGTCACCGCGGGCACCGAGGACGAGAGCGCCATGCAGATCTTCGGCAACGACGGCGACGGCGCCACCACGTTGATGATCAGGTCCCACACCAAGAACGGCGGCACGCTGCGCGGTGGCGGCAAGGACCTGGTCAGCAACATCAACGGCAAGTGGGTGCGGGTCAACGTCACGCACAACGCGACGTCCACCGGTGGCAGCTACTCGATCTACATCAACGGCAAGCTCGTGCACACGAACAACGGGCCGAAGGGCGACCACTACTTCAAGTACGGCGTCTACGGCACGTTGCAGGCCGCGAGCGCCGAGCACCAGTGGCGCAACGTGCACTTCTACCGGAAGTGACGCCGGGTCAGGCTCGCAGGTCGTGGACGATCAGTGACGCGGCCAGCAGCCTGATGTCCGCGGGGTCGGCGGGGTTGTAGCCGGTCAGTTCGGTGACTCGGCGCAGCCGGTAGTTCAACGTGTTGCGGTGCAGGTGCAGGCTTTCGGCCGTGCGGTGGCGGTTGTGGTCGCTGTTGAGGAACACCCTGAGCGTGTGCAGCAGGTCGGGGTGTTCGGCCAGGCGGTCCATCACGCGGGCGAGGCGCTTGCGGCCGGGGCCCGGACGGCAGAGCTGGTACTCGAGCAGCACGTCGTCCAGGACGTACGCGCCGGGCGGGCGTCCCAGGCGTTGCACCAGTTCGGCGATGTCGGCGGCCTGGCGCGCGGCGGTGGGGACGTCCTCCCGGCTCTCCGCCGCCGCGATGCCGCCGACCAGGCTGACGCCCGCCGCGGTGTGCAGCTTGCGGACCAGGTCGGCGGCATCGGCCAGCTCGGCTTCGAGGGCGTCTGCGGAGGTGGGCAGCAGGATGGTGCCGCCGTCGTGGTCCAGTGCGGAGAGCGCGTGCTTCGGCAGTTCGGCCCGCAGCCGGCGCGCCAGCGTGCCCTGTGACGCGGGCTCGACGCGCACGGCCACGACCACGTGGTGGCTGGACAGTTCGAGGCCGATCCGCTCGGCCAGCGGCTCTGCCTCGCGGCCGGTCAGCAACGCGGCCACCAACGCGCGGCCTGCCTCGCGGCGTTCGGCGTGCAGGGCCTGCTGCTCGGTCAGGTAGGCGGCGGCGACGGCGGGAACGGCGGCGCTCAGGAACTGCAGCAGCGCCGGCACGGTCGCCAGCAGGTCACCGATTTCGTCCGGTTCGGCGACACCTGCCATCGACAACCAGCCGACGTGTGCGGCGACGTGGTAGGTGCTCAGCACGACGTCGAGGGGTACGCCTTGCTGAGCCCTGCGCACGGCCGTGGCGATCTGGTCGGCGAGTTCCTCGGGGGCCGGTGGTCGTTGTTCGCGCAGGGAGCGCAGGAACACCTGCAGGTTGCGGGTCACCGCCTCGGTGATCTCGCGGTCGACGAGCTGGTGCGGGAGCTGCCGGTAGGCGGCTGATCTGGCGAAGAACGCCTCCAGCACCTTCTCGGCGATGCTGGGAATCTGCGTCGCGGCCCGCTCGTACAGCGGGGCGAGCGGGTTCGGTGCCGGGATGTCGACCACCGGCAGAGGCTTGCGCATGCGACCGCACCAGTGCCATCGCCCGAAGCGGTCGACTTTCGTGGGCGTGTTGCACGAACGGACGCGCTGAGCGTTGTGCATCTGACCCAAACGTTTGACCTGTTCGAGTGATGGACGGTGGGGCGGACTTCTGAGCCGCGCCAGAATGGGCAGCTCCACCGGCTTGGGCAGGGTGACTTGACACCGAAGGCGAGCAGCATCCAGGACTGCATGAAGCTGTTA
This sequence comes from Lentzea sp. NPDC005914, assembly GCF_040629405.1. NCBI lineage: Bacteria > Bacillati > Actinomycetota > Actinomycetes > Pseudonocardiales > Pseudonocardiaceae > Lentzea > Lentzea sp. NPDC005914. The sequence goes on from NZ_JBEXVQ010000010.1 coordinate 28,221, forward strand.
CTGCGACGCGGGTTCCAGCGGACAGTCGTGCACGACGCCGTCACGCGCGTCAACGCCGTGATGTTCCGGAGGCTGTGGCGCGGCACCAACGAGACGGTGCTCGCCTACTCCGAGTCGGAAGCGCTGGCCTACCGCGTGCGCGAGGGCGACGTCGACCCTGCGGACCCGTTCGTCGTCGACCCCGACGTCGCGCTGTGGCAGTGCGGCGGTGAGTTCCTCGACGTCGCGGTGCAGTTGCTCGAGCTGCCCCCGGCACCGGGACAGTCCACGTTCGCGGCCAGCTGACTGCGAGCTACCCCTGGCGGCGGACCATCTCGTTGATCCAGACGGGCGCGAACGGCGAGGTGCAGTTCGGCGGCGTCGGGTAGTCCTTCAGCACTTCGAGGCGTTCACCGATCTCGATCGCGCGGGCCCGCGACGACGGGTGTTCGATGCCGATCTGGGCCAGGCAGTGGTTCATCGCCCACTGCAGGCGCTCCGGGGCGCCCTTCATCTCGGCCTCGATGGTGTCGAGCAGACCCGCCAGGTCGAGACCTTCGGGCTTCTTCGCCACCCGTTCGGTGGTGAGGGCCCACCCCGCGCTCGCGACGACGGGATCCGGGTCGGAGAACCAGGCAACGCGCAGGTCCTCGGCGTGGGCGCTCTTCTTCACCACGTAGTTCACGAGCCAGTCGTGCACCTTGGGCCGGCGGGCCTCGCGCAGCATCGTGTCGAGCTGGTCGCGGGTGAACGCCTTGGGGCGGCAGATCAGCAGGGCCAGCAGCCGCGCCGCGGTGTCGCCGGTCGCCCACAGCTCGAGCGACAGGTCCTGCTGGGTCTTGAGGCGTTTGGCGATCGCGCGGAGCTTGCCGAGGTTCACGCCGTGGTCGTCGCCGTGCTTCTCGTTGACCACGCGTGCCTGCGGGTCCTCCAGTGCGGCCAGTTCGGCCATCACCTCGGCCACCGCGGTGTCCGCCACCCCAGCCTCCCGTCCTCGATGGCGGACAGCCTAGGTCAGGCACCGCCGCTGTGCCTGGACGTGCCGGTGGGTGCTACGACGAACTGCTGATTGAGCTTGGCGGCGCCGCCGGTGTAGTGGGCGGCGTCGGCTGTCGGACCGTGCTGGTGCTGATGGCGGACGAGATGTGCGACTGAGCGGACGCCTGCGAGCGCGACGGTGGCGGCAGTCGGCGCAACCGCTGTGCTGACACGGCGAAGGAGCGTTCGGCGCTGGGAAATCCGGGTGGACAATGTGCGCTCCGCGGCGTGAGGACGGTAGGCCTCGGTGGTTCGGCGGAGATTCGGTAGTCGTGTGATCGGCTGCTCAGACGGCTCCTGAGGGGGAGTTGGTGGTGGAGTTCGGGCTCCTCGGCGATGTCGAGGTCCGGGTGGACGGCCGGGTCGTGGACGTCGGCCACGCCCGGCAGCGGTGCGTGCTGGCGGCGTTGCTGGTGGACGCGAACCGGTTGGTGCCGGTCGACGTGCTCGTCGACCGGGTGTGGGGCGAGCAGGTGCCGCGCCGGGCGCGCAACGCCGTGGCCGGGTACGTGTCGAGACTCAGACAGGTGCTGCCTGCAGATGTTCGCATCACCGGCAGGCAGGGCGGTTACGTGCTGACCGTCGACCCGCTGTCGGTGGACCTGCACCGGTTCGACCACCTGGTGCAGCGGGCGCGGTTCGAGCCGGACCGGGCGTCCGTGCTGCTCACCGAAGCGCTCGGGTCGTGGCGCGGTGAGCCTTTCTCCACTTTGGACACACCGTGGCTGGCCGGGGTGCGGTCCGGGGCGCAGGCGCGCAGGCTGGCCGCGCGGCTCGACCTCAACGACCTGGCGCTGGACCAGGGGCGGCACGGCGAGCTGCTGGCCGAACTGGAGGCCGCGGCGGTGGAGTCCCCGCTGGACGAGCGGCTGGCCGGGCAGCTCATGCTGGCGCTGTACCGGTCCGGACGCCAGGCCGACGCGTTGCTGCGGTACGAGCAGGTCCGGGTGCGGCTGGCCGACGAGCTGGGTACCGATCCCGGGCCCGGGTTGCGCTTGCTGCACAAGCAGATGCTGACCGCGGACCCGTCGCTGACGATCAGCTCTCCCGCTGCTTCGAGGCCGGTGCCTCGGCAACTGCCCGCACCGCCGCGGTCGTTCGCCGGGCGGGGCCGGGAACTGGCCGCGCTCGACGCGATCATGATCGGGCAGCAGCCGATCGTCGTTTCCGGGACGGCCGGGGTGGGCAAGACGGCGCTGGCGGTGCACTGGGCGCACCGGGTCGCGGAGCGGTTCCCGGACGGTCAGCTGTACGTGAACCTGCGCGGGTTCGATCCCAGCAGTGCGGTGATGGCGCCGGGTGAGGCGGTCCGCGCGTTCCTCGACGCGCTCAACATCGACCCGCAGCGCATCCCGGCGAGCCTGGACGCGCAGACGAGTCTGTTGCGCAGTGCCTTGGCGGACAAGCGAATGCTCATCGTGCTGGACAACGCGCGGGACGCGGATCAGGTCCGGCCGTTGCTGCCGGGAAGTCCCGGGTGCCTGGTGCTGGTGACGAGCCGCAACCGGTTGGCGGGTCTGGTCGCGACCCATGGCGCGTATCCGTTGGCGTTGGATCTTCTGTCCACAGGGGAGGCTCACGACCTGCTGGTCGATCGCCTCGGGGTGGACCGGTTGCGCGCCGAGCCCGAGGTCGCCGACGAGATCATCACGCGGTGTGCGGGCCTGCCGATCGCGTTGACGATCGTGGCCGCTCGTGTTGCCTGCACCAGCTTTCCGTTGCGCGCGATCGCCGCTGAGCTGCGCGGAGGGCTCGATCCGTTCGACGGCGGTGACTCGGCCACCGACGTGCGGGCGGTGTTCTCCTGGTCGTACCACGCACTGGAGCCCGCTCCCGCCCGGCTGTTCCGGTTGCTCGGCCTGCATCCCGGCCCGGACGTCTCGGTCGCGGCCGCTGCCAGTGTTTTCGGCGCGTTGCCCGTCCGGCCGTTGCTCGCCGAGCTGACCCGTGCGCACCTGCTGACCGAGCACCAGCCCGGCCGGTACGTGTTCCACGATCTCTTGCGCGCCTACGCGATCGAGCAAGCTCAGACGCACGACATCGATGCGGAACGACGTGCTGCCACGGCACGACTGCACGACCACTACGTGCACACCGCCCACGCCGCGACCCGGCTGCTGAGCCCGACGCGGGACGTGATCACCCCGCCGGCGCCTCAGCCCGGTGCTCATCCGGAGGGCCTCACGGACTTCGCGCAGGCCCTGGCGTGGTTCACGACCGAGCACCACGTCCTGCTCGCCGTCGTCGACCACGCGGCCGCCACCGGGCTCGACACGCACGCCCGGCACCTCGCGTGGGCACTGGCCGAGTTTCTCGAACGCCGTGGCCACTGGCCCGATCTCGCTGCCGTCGGCCAGGTCGCTCTCGACGCCGCACTGCGGCTCGCGGATCCGTTGGCGCAGAGCCATGCCCACCGCTACCTGGCCCGTGCGAGCACACAGCTGAACAACCTCGACGACGCGCACACGCACTTGCAGCGCAGCCTCGACGTCTCCGGGGAACCCGTCGGACAGGCGCTGACTCATCGCGAGCTCGCGTACGTGTGTGAACGGCAGGGGCATCACGACCAGGCGTTGCACCACTCCTCACAGGCGATGGAGCTGTACGCGGCGGCCGGTCATCGGCGTGGTCAGGCTGGCGCGTTGAACGCCGTCGGCTGGTACCAGGCGTTGCTGGGCGACTGGGAGCAGGCGTTGACGTCGTGCCAGGCGGCGCTGGGGTTGCTGGAGCCCGACGACCTCGACGGGCAGGCGTCGACCTGGGACAGCCTCGGCTACATCCACCACCATCGCGGTGATCATCGTGAGGCGATCGCCTGCTATCAGCGGTCGCTCGAGGTGTTCCGGTCTCTCGGGGACCACTACTGGACCGCTGACGTGCTGATCCACCTCGGGGACAGCCATCTGGCGGCCGGTGATGCCGTGTCCGCTCGTGCGGCTTGGCAGGAAGCGTTGGGGATTCTGGAGGATCTCGGCCACCCGCACGCCGACGACGTGCGGTCGCGGATCAATCCACTGCCGACTCGTCCAGTGCCGCGATGATCGGGCACTGCTCCTGGACACCGTTGGCGGCGACCTCCAGCAACGCCAGGCGCACGCGGTCGAGGTCGCGCTGACGTCGTTCGATCTCGGCGACCTTCTCGGTGATCACCTCGCCGAAGTCGTCCGCGCCAGGCTGGGAGACGGCCAGGATCTGCTCGACCTCGGCGAGGGTGAAGCCGAGCCGTTGCGCGCGGCGGATGAACTTCAACCGCCGCAACGCCTCGGGGTCGTAGTGCCGGTAGCCGCCGTGGGTGCGGGCGGTGGGTGTGACGAGGCCGCGGCGCTCGTAGAACCGCACCGTGCTGATCCCCACCCCGGCGGCGCGGGCCAGTTCGGATATGCGCACCAAGGGAAACTACCTCCGGACCAACGCGCGCAGCTGGGCCGCGCCCCAGAACAGCTCCAGGACCAGGAACACCGCCAGCACCGGCGTCTGCCCGTGCCACAAGGCCCACGCGAACCAGATGCTGAACAGGGCGCGCCCGACGGTGTCGATGCCGATGAGCAGCGGTTCGGGTTTTAGCCACCGCGCGACTGACCACATCACCACGACGGTGCCGAACAACGTGGCGAACAGGAGCGTCATGGCGTCGTGGGCGGGGGAGCCGAACAGGCTCAGCGTTGCGGCGGCGGTCCAGGGCGTGAGGAACGCCGCGCTCGCCACCAGGTCGTACAGCGCACCGGCCTTGCCCCACCGGGTCACGTCTCGCGTCATGGTGATCACGATGGACCCTGCACCTTGGTGCAGAGTCAACCCCGCTGCGGCCGATCGCGGCGGCGCCACAGGTAGAGGCCGCCGAACAGGACCATCAGCGGTCCCAGCCCGCACGCCAGGAACACCACCGCGACCGGGTAGCCGTCCGTCTCCTTCGAGTACACCGCCAGCGGCTCGCCGATGTCGTACGCGCGGAGGCGGTCACCCCGGCTGGAACCCTCTGGCAGGAAGCCGGGCAGTTCGACGGTGCGGGTCACGGTGCCGTCGTCACTGGTGAACGTGCCGCGGCGGGTGGAGCAGCGCTCGGGGCGATCCCAGACGCACGTTGGTTCGTCGTCGATCACGTAGGTGCCGGGGGTGCCGCGCTCGAACTGGTAGTCGATCGCGGCCGGCAGGTCCGGTGCGAAGAACAGGAGCAGTACGACACCGGCCAGGACCATGAGTCCGGCGATGAGGCGGGGCGAGGGCGACTTGAACACCGCTCACCACCCCCGTGCCGGGCACGCGCGTGAATCCCCCATCAGGCCAGGGTATCGCTGCTAGCCTGCGATTTTCGTCGATCGCCGAGGGGGAGCGTGACCGGCCAGATCCTCCGCCACGCCGGCCACATCGAGGCTGTTCGCGTGCGGTTCACGGCCGTCCACGACGCCAGCGCGGACGTCGTCGGCGACGAGACCGTGTACGGACGGCTGTGCCGGTGGATCATCGAGACCGTGCTGGACAAGCACGCCCGGCAGGACGAACTGGTCGAGTACGTCGAGGAGAACCTGCGCCTCATCGTGGCCGGGCTCTGCGACCTCGCCGGGGAGAGGCCACCGGAACCGGACCCGGTCCGCGAAGCCGCCGTGCCCTCCCTGGTCGTGCCCGTGGAGGAGCCGAGCCGGCCGGCCATGGAGCAGATCGGGCCTCTCAAGGACGTGCTGGACGAGCTGACCGGCAGGCCTGAGGTCATCGCCGCGCACGCGAGGACCTGGTGGAACATCGCGGCCGAGCAACGGGCCATGGCCGACGAGCTCGAAGGCTTCCTCGAGCGGGACGTGCCCGCGTGGGACGGGGCCGAGGAGCATCAGCGGTTGATGGGGCACAACGTCGAGGCGATCAGAGGGCTCTGCGCGGTGTCGGCGGCGTTCGCGGAGATCACCGAGAGCGTCGAGGTGCTGGTCGCGCAGACGCGGCGGCTGGTGCGGGAGCTGGTCGTCAGCCTGGCGGTGGCGCCGTCGGACGTGACGTTCCAGCGGCTGGCCTGCCGGATCGCGGTGTACGGGGTGGCGCTGGACGCCACCCTCACGCACCTGGAGAACCGCCTGAAGGGCTAGGCCACGCGGCGGGCGCGGCGGCGGGCGAGCGTCGGCAGGAACCACATGTAGACGCCGGTGCCCATCAGGACGAACAGGGGCAGCAGCGGGACGTAGGAGACCCAGATCGCGGAGTTGTTCACGGTCAGGGCCACGGCGGTGAAGACGACGGTGGCCATGAAGATCATGCTGACCACGCGGTGGAACTGACGGATCCGCTTGTTGCCGCTCATTGTGGTTGTCCTCCCGGTTGGTGTTGCGGACAACGTTAGGAGTGGGAGGACGGCCGCGCTTCTCGATTCCTGACCGGCTAGTAGTGTCGCGGGCCATGCAGTTCACGTCCCCCGTGCTGGTGGGCCGGAGCGAGGAGACAGCGGCACTGCGGGCCGCGGTGGCACGGGCCGAGCATCGTCGCGGTGGCGCGATGTTCCTGGTGGGGGAACCGGGAATCGGCAAGTCGCGGCTCGCTTCGGAGATCGCCGCGCACGCCTCGCAGCGCGGGTTTCGCGTGCTCAGAGGCCGAGCGAGCCGGGCGGTGCCGTTGCGGGCGCTGTGCGAGGCGGTGCTGTCGGCGTTTCGCCGGACCGTGCCGGACGAGCGGCAGCTCGGCGCGTATCTGCCCGTGCTGCGCAGGATGACCCCGGACGCACCCGCCGGCGTGCCCGATCCGGCCGTGGTCAGGGCCGAGGCGGTGCTGCGACTCCTCACGGCCGAGAAAACCGTTGTCCTGCTTGAGGACCTGCACGACGCGGACGGCGAGACGCTGGCCGTCGTGGACTACCTGCTCGACAACCTCGCCGGCGAACCCGTCCTGCTTCTGGCAACGCTGCGGCCGCATCCCGATGGCGCACAACAACTCGCGGCCGCGGCCGCTGCGCGCCGGGTCGCGGGCGTATTGCGGCTCAACGGGTTGACCGACGAAGACGTCGCCGAGCTGGTCCGGCACTGCCTCGGCGAGCCCGCGCCGGACCACGTCCTCGCCACGCTCACCAGGATCGCGGACGGGGTGCCGTTCGTGGTCGAGGAGCTGCTCAACGCCGACCTGCGAGCCGGTGTGCCGCCCACGGTCGCCGCGGCGACGTTGCACCGGGTCGACGCGCTTGGCCCCGATTGCATCGCCCTGCTCGAAGCCGCCGCGATCTTCGGCACCACCTTTCCGCTCGACGTCGTGGCAGCCATGACAAAACTGGACAACGCGGCAGAGTTGCTGCAGGACGCCGAACGCGCGCAGCTCGTCAACGGCCAAAGGTTCCGCCACGCGCTGACCGCCGACGCGATCCGCGGCCGGATGACGCCGACGCGACGGGCAATGCTCGCCCGTGAAGCAGCCCAGACGACAGAAACCTTGCGCCCCAACGAGTTAGAACTCATCGCCGAGCTCTGGGAAACAGGAGGGGACCACCGGAAAGCCATCGGCTGTCTCGTCAAGGCAGGACGGCACGCGGCCGCACTGGGCAGGTTCGGCACCGCGGTGGAGCTGCTCGAACGCGGTCAGGCCCTGCAGGGCAACAACCCGGACCTCGCCGCGGACCTCCTCGACGCGCTCGCCGCGGTCCTCCCGCTGGCCGCGGTCGTCGTGCCTGCCGACAACGGCGCGCGAGCTTTCGCACTGGGAGAACGACTTCAGCAGGCCCTCACCGCGTCCCACGCCAACCCGGAACGCCGAGCCGCGGTCCGGCTGGCACAGGCGAGGGTCGCGGCCGTCGCGGGCGAGTGGGAACGCGGGCTCGACCTGATCGCGGCGACGAAAGATCCCTGCCCGGCCGTGGACGTCGTCAAAGCCACGCTCCTGCTCGGACTCAACCAGCTCGACCTCCTGCCCAAAGCGCGCGCACTGGCCGAACGCGCCGCGGCGACTGGTACTCCGGAGGTCGTCTGCGAAGCCCTCGAGGTGCTCACCCGGTGCACCAGAGGGCAGGACCTCGCCGAGGCACGGCAACACATCCAACGCTGGCTGCAGGTCGCCGAACAGCACGGGCTCGCGGCGTGGCGGCTCAGAGCGTTGCTGGAACTGGGAATCACCGACAAGTACCTGACCATCGGCGTCGACACGCTGCTGTCCGCCAGGCGCGCGGCGGAGAACTCCGGCGCCATCGTCATCCTGATCGCCGCCGACCTGCACCTCGGCGCGACCTACATCGTCCGCGGCGAGTACGACAAGGCCACGAGACACGGTGCCAGCGCGAAAGAAGCCGCCGAGAGGCTCGGCCTGCACGCGTTGAAGGCGCTCGCGGTCGCCATCGAGGCGGGCATCGCGTCCATGCACGGCAACCGCAAGGCGACGGACCAGGCTCTCGCCCAGCTGCGCGACCACGGTGGTTCCGCGGAGATCTGGGCTTACACCTCGGCGATCTGCGCGGTGATGGAGGAGCAGTACGACCGCGCGCTGGCCGAGTTCGACGAGATCGAGAAGGAGGTCACCGAACCGCGAATCCTGCGCGGCACCTTCTACCAGGGCCCGCGGCTGCTGGTCAGGGTCGCGCACGGCCTCGCGGACTGGCGCGAGTACGAACGCCTGGCCGAGTCTCATCTCTCGCAGGTCCGGTTGCACCGCACGTACTTCGCCTGGAGCCGCGCGATCCTGTTCGGCCGCGACGGCCAGACGAGCAGGGCGAATGAGGCCGCGAAGGAAGCACTCGAGCTCAGCACCGGCCTCGGTCTGCCGCGCCACCTCGGCCTGAGACTCGCGGGCCCGGCGGCGCTCGCCGGCGGCTGGGGCGAGCCGCTGGAGTGGCTGCGCGAGGCCGAGGAGCACTTCCACCAGTTCGACGTGCCGGCCGCCGGCGCGTGCCGGGCGGTGCTCAGGGAAGCCGGAGCACCCCAGCAACGACGGCGGCGCGACCACGGCACCGTGCCCGCCGAGCTGCGCAAGGCCGGTGTCACGGTCAGGGAGTTCGAGGTGCTGCGGCTCGTCGTCGAACGGTTCGGCAACGCCGAGATCGCCGAACGGCTGTTCCTGTCTCCCCGCACGGTCGAGCGCCACGTCGCCAACCTGCGCGTTCGCACCGGCCTGGCCACCAGGGCCGACCTCATCCGCTACGCCCGCCCACTAATTGAGGGGTCCGCCCCCATGTAGGCGCGCGCGAAGATCGGAACACTCCTCCCCAGCCCGAGTGATGCCGGGCGTGGCAGAGGGGGAAGAGAGATGGGTGCAAACGGCTGGCCTGGTCCAGTGCGGCGCTGAGGCGAGGACGGCGCTGGACTCGGTGGGGTGTCCAGCGCCGTCGTCACCGATGTCGGAAAATTCCCGGAGCGAGATGTCGATACCCGGCGTCTCCCGTTCGACGCACTGATGACAGCACGTCAGAACAGCCCAAGGAGAACTCCGATGCGCACCCTGATCGCCACCGCGTTCGTCTCGCTCGACGGCGTCGTCGAAGCCCCCGGCGGCGAGCCCGGCCACCGCAGCTCTGGCTGGACCTTCAAGGACATCGAGTTCGACGAGGCCGCCTACGAGATCAAGGGCCGCGAGCAGGACGAGGCCGCGGCGATGATGATGGGCCGCGTCAGCTACGAGGCGTTCGCGCCGGTGTGGCCGACGCTCGACTACTTCCCGCGCTACAACGTGATCCCGAAGTACGTCGTCTCCAGCACGCTGAAGGAGGACCAGCTCGTCGACAACTGGGGTGACATCACGATCCTGCGGTCGCTCGACGACGTGGCCGCGCTGAAGGAGACCGAGGGCGGCCCGATCTCGATCCACGGCAGCGCGACGCTCAACCGCAACCTGTCCGACGCGGGCCTGATCGACCGCTACCACCTGCTGGTCTTCCCGGTGCTGCTCGGCGCGGGCAAGCGGCTGTTCAGCGAGACCGACAAGGACAAGCAGCTGCTCAAGGTCGTCGAGAGCGAGTCGTACTCGAACGGCATCCAGAAGCTGGTCTACGACGTCGTGCGCTGACGCACCAGCTCGTCGAGGCGGATCCACGCCGGCGAGTACTCACGGACGTGCGCGCCGAGCAGCGACTTCTCGTCGGCGGACAGCACCTCGTGCACGGTCTGCGCCGCCTCCTGCTGCAGCCTGGCCGCCATGACGTCGGCCAGGCAGTCGAGGCGCGGGTCGGCGGGATCCCAGTCGTGGGCCTGGTCGTAGGTGACGTAGAACTGGCGGAACTCCGGATCCGCCAGCTGCTCCACCTTCTGCTCGATCCACCCCAGCGCCTGGTCCGGGTAGCTCGCCGCCAGCACGATCCAGCCGTCACGTTCGAACTGCACACCGCGCTCGCTGACGCCGAGCGCCCGCAACCGGTCGAGGTAGTCCGCGATCTCGGCGGGCAGGAACATCCGGTCTCCTGCCCGCAGTGCGGCGACACCGAGTTCGCGTTGCCGGAGCTCCTCGATCTGCCGCGTCAGTCCCAGGCGGATCTCCTCGATCGCCGTGGCGAACTCGTCCGGAGTGGCCCGCATGAGCTCGTGGACGCGGGTCAGCGGCACCCCGGCGGCGGTCAGGGTCCTGATGCGGATCAGGTCGACGACGGCCTGGGCGGGGTAGCGCCGGTAGCCGGACGCGTCGCGTTCCGGTTCGGGGAGCAGGCCGGTCTGGTGGTAGTGGCGCACCGCCCGCACCGTGACGCCGACGTACTCGGCCAGTCGCTTGATCGTGAGCACGTGGTCCAGTTTGAGGCTTGACCTTGACGGTGCGTCAGCCTTTGAGCATTGCCGTCATGTTCACGAACTGGCATCGCCCACTCCTGGTCAACACACTGCTCATGCTCGGGCTCGCCCTGGTGGCCGCGGCCGGGATCCTCGTCGACGACCGCATGCTGCTGGGCGAGCCGATCTGGCTGAAGCCGCTCAAGTTCGGCCTCGCCTTCGCCCTCTACTCGGGCACGCTCTCGTGGCTGCTGAGCACGCTCACTCGCGCCCGTCGCTTCGGCTGGTGGATGGGGACGTTGTTCGCGGTGGCCGCGTTCGCCGAGGTCGGAGCGATCACCACGCAGGCCGCGCGCGGCACGTTCAGCCACTTCAACACCTCGACCGACCCGATCACCCTGCTCGCCACGCAGATCTTCACCAACGGCGTGGCGGCGTTGTTCCTGTTGCAACTGGCCATCGTGACGCTGGTGTTGTTCCAACGCGGTGGCGACCGGGCGTTGATGCGGGCTGTCCGGTGGGGGCTCTCGCTGGCGACCGTCGGCATGCTCCTGCCGGTGTACTGGATGGCCACCGAGATCCACCAGCGCACGGTCGTCGACGCCAACGGGCAGGAGATCGTGATGTACCAGAGCCACGACGTGGGCGCGGGCGGTGACTTCCGCGTGCCGCACTTCATCGGGCTGCACGCGATCCAGGTGTTGTTGCTGGTCGTCTTCGCGTTGCGGAGAGTGGACGAACGGAAGCGCGCGCGGCTGGTCACCGTGGCCGCGCTCGGTTGCACCGCGCTGCTGGCGGTGGCCGTGGTCGCCACAGCTGCCGGCTACTAGGGCGTCAGCCGCATTCGTGGACGGCGGCGACGACCCCGGGGAACGAGTCGACGAGCCAGGTCGGGTTGGCGCTGAGCAGCTGTTCGACGCTGTGCACGCCGTAGGTCACGGCGATCGACGACATCCCGGCCCCGTGCGCCATCAGCACGTCGTGCGTCGTGTCGCCGACCATGACCGCGTTCGCCGCCGGCACACCAAGTCGTTGCAGAACCACCAAGCCGGCCTCGGGGTCGGGCTTCGGCTTCGAGACCTGGTCCGCACCGACCACCACGGAGAACTCCTCGCGAAGGCCGGCCGCGACCAGCAACGACTCGGCGGTCGCGATGAACTTGTTGGTCGCGACCGCGAGCAGGAAACCGTCCTCCCGCAACGACCGCAGCCCGTCGAACACACCGCGGAACACCAGTTGCGGAGCCATCGGCAGCACGATCTTGGGGAACGTGGACCAGTAGAGATCGACACAGGTCGCGACCACCGGGTCGTCCTCGGAGACCCCGAGCACCTTCGCGAACGCGGCGGGCACCGGGAGCCCGATGGTGCCGCGGATCGAGCCCGAGTCCACTGTGGGCAGATCGAGCTGGGCGAACACCGCGGCGAACGTGGTGATGATCCCGCGCGGGGTGTCGACCAGGGTCCCGTCCAGGTCGAAGATCACGCATCGGCTCACTGCCTGCCTCCCGCGATGGCGAGCGTGACCGCCTTCGTGACGGCCGCGATGAGCTCGGACATCTGCTCGTTGGTGAGCAGCACCGGCACCCGCGCGACCTCCTGCTGCACGGTGGAGCGTTGCTGCATCGACGCCAGCAGTTCGTCGATGTCGGGCTCGCGCAGCAGGCTGTAGTGGTCGGCCTTCAGCTCGACGACGACCGGTTCGGTGACCGAGAAGCCCTCGCTGCCCTCGATGAACGAGTAGTCGTCGCCCTGGGCCTTGAAGATCGTCAGCGGCGCGGTGATCGTGCGCTCGGCCAGCTCGCTGAAGGTGTACTTGAAGGAGAACGTCTCCGTGACGATCCGGATGATCCGTCGCACGAGCTCGCTGTCCAGGTCGCGGAACTCGCTGCTGACGAACGCGGCGAACGTGTCCTCGTCGCGGGCGACCTCCAGGCAGCGGGCCAGGCGCGCGTCGGTGATGCTGCCCGCGAACACCGAGAACAGGATCGTCACGAACGCCTTGTTGTCGTACGAGGCCTCGTCGCTCGCCCGGTCCGCGCGCACCTTCGGCGAGCCCGGCGCGATCAGGAACAGGTTCGCGACCTCGTCACCGGCCTGTTCGAGCTGGTAGGCCGTCTCGAACGCCACCCGCGCGCCGAAGCTGTAGCCCCACAACGTGTACGGGCCCTCCGGCTGGACGTTCTTGATCGCCTCGATGTCGGCGGCGGCCATCTCGCGGATCGTGCGGTACGGCGTCTCACCCTCGTTGATGCCGTGCGCCTGCACGCCGTAGAACGGCCGCTCGGACCGGCTCGCGAGCGTGCGCAGGTTCATCGGGTAGCCGCCGAGGCCCGGCCAGCAGAACACCGGGACGGCGTCGCCGTTGGGCTGCAACGGAACCAGCCGCGAGATCGGTCCTTCGTGGACACCGTCGACCCGGCGCGCCAGCTGCTCGATCGTCGGCGACTCGAAGAGCACCTGCAACGGCAGGGCGGTGCCGAAGTCCTTGTTGATGCGGTTGACCAGGCCGACGGCGATCAGCGAGTTGCCGCCCGTCTCGAAGAAGTCGTCGTGCGTCGAGACGGTCTCGCGCTTCATCAGCTTCTTCCACATCTCGCTGATGCGGCGCTCGGTGATGGTGCGCGGCGCGACGAACGGCCGGTCCTGGTCGTCGACGTTGGTCTTGTCCGACGCTTCCAGGGCTTTGACGTCGATCTTGCCGTTGGCCGTGACGGGGAGCTTGTCCAGCACCACGACCTTGTTCGGGATCATGTAGTCCGGCAGGAAGTTGACCAGGTCGTCGCGGATCAGCTCGGCCGGGCCCTTCATGTGGACGACGTCCTCCTTCATGCCGGGGCTGCGGCGCTGGTCGTAGGAGACCTTGCCGCCCAGGAAGAAGTACGACGGCCCGGGGCCCTCGCCGATGTCGGTGAGGATCCCGTTGATGCGCTTGGCCGACGGCAGGTCGTTGTCCGACTTGGAGCTGTAGCCCGACGACATGAAACCGAGGTCGACGTCGTTGGCGGACAACCTGTGCATGGTCCGGCCGAGATCGACGTACTGCCGCCAGTCCTGCGCGGCCCGGCTGACCGCGGTCACGCCGAAGCTCGCGCGCTCGTACACCGCCTGGTTGATGGCGATGACGTGCTTGCGCAGCACCAGTTCGTCGGACACGCGCTCGAACTCGCCGTCGCGGTAGCGGTACTGGCCGCCGGGGAGGTTCGCGACCCTGCCCGGATGCGTCTGGACGTAGAGGTCGACGTCGTCGTCGGGGATTCCGGTGTAGGCGCACAGCTCGAACGTGCCGAGGTAGTAGTCCTCGTCCGAGACGTCCAACAGGTCCTTGGTCCGCGGGGTGTACTCCGCCGCCGTGACGTCGAGGCCGTAGCCGGGCAGGACCTCCTCGAAGAGCCCGACCATGTGGCCGGTCTCGATCTCCAGCACCTCCTGGATGTTGTTGAGGTACACGGACTCGATCGCGGCCTTGCGTCCGATGAAGTGCAGCTTCGCCTGTGGCACAGGGCTTTCCGGCACCGATGAGATCAGCACGAGCTGGTGGCGGAGCGGGTGGTAGTAGTACAGCCCGGCCGGCAGACCCGCGATGTGGTGCAGCTCGAGGTGCAGCTGCGTCGCGTACAACGAACCCGGCGACGCGTAGCCGTACTTCGGCAGCAGACGCTGGTCGCTGAAGTGCGCGCCGAAATAACGCAGGATCTCGCCCAGCTCGGCGAACCGCAGGGACTTCGGGTCCTTGGAGCCGGCGCCGGTCGGCTTGCGTTCCAGCAGCCGCCGCAGGTCGTCGTCGGTGACCTGGCCGCCCTCGTAGAACCGGTAGGACTTGCGCGAGAACACCACTTTCCGTTGCAGGCACGACGCTTCCTCGCCGGGCAGCGCGAACGACTCCCGGCCGCCGAGGTCGTCGCGCACACCGGGGTTCGACAGCTGCGCGCGGACCTGCAGTCGGCTGGCCTTCGACTGGTGGTGGGAGCCCGCGTTGCCCTGGTCCATCAGGGCGGCTTCCTTGGGGTTCAGCTCGACGCACGCGATCAGGTTCTGGAACCCGGTCCGCTCGTCGGACTTCACGATCACGGCCGCGTTGCGCACCCAGTCGTGCGTCTCGATCGCGAGCCGGATCTCGTCCAGTTCGACGCGATACCCGCGCAGCTTGACCTGGCTGTCCGCGCGTCCGGCGAACTGCACGGTGCCGTCCAGGTTCTGCGTCACGAGGTCGCCGGTGCGGAACATCCCGTCCACGAACCGTTCCGCGGTCAGCTCCGGCTGGTGCAGGTAGCCGCGGGCGACCTGGATGCCGCCGATGTAGAGCTCGCCGATCTCGCCGGGCGTGACGAGGTCCCGGTTCTCGTCGAGCACCAAGTACGTGGTGTTCGCGACGGGCAGGCCGATCGAGATCGACTTCGGTGCGTCGGCCAGCTCGGCGGGATCGACCACGTGGGACGATGAGTTGATCGTCGTTTCCGTTGGCCCGTAGAGGTTGATGAGCCCGATGCCCGGCATGGTCTCCACGAAGCTCTGCGCCAGCGTGCGGGACAACGCCTCGCCGCCGCTGAAAACCTGCCGCAGGGACGTGACCGTGTGGAACTCCTCCGTGTCGATCAGCGCCTGGAGCAGCGTCGGCACGCACTGCAACGTCGTGACGTCGTGCTCGCGCATGGTCTCGATCAGCATCTCGGGGTCGCGGTAGATGCCGGGACGTCCCATCACGACGGTGCTGCCGACCGCGGGCGCCAGGATCTCCCACTGCGCCGCGTCGAAGCTCATCGGCGTCTTCTGCACCACGCGCTTCGTGCCGTCGATGCCGTGGACGTCGTGCAGCCACAGCATCTGGTTGACGATGCTGCGGTGCTCGATCATCACGCCCTTGGGACGGCCGGTGCTGCCGGAGGTGTAGATGATGTACGCGAGGCTGTCGTGCGCGGGGGAGAAGCCGTCGTCGAACGCCTCGTCGCAGTCTTCGAGCGTGACGATCCGCGTGGTGCTCGGCGCGAGCTCGGCAAGACGCTGCTTCAGCGCGGGCTGCGTCACCACGACCTTGGTGCGCGAGTCCTCGATCATGTACCGGAGCCGCTCCTCCGGGTACTCCGGGCTCAGCGGCAGGTAAGCGCCGCCGGCACAGAGGATTCCCCACGCGCCGACCACGAGGTCGAGCGACGGTTCCACGAAGATGCCGACGCAGTCGTCCGCGGTGATGCCGAGCCGGCACAGGTGCGTGGCCAGCGCGGAACTCTGCTCGAACAGCTCGCCGTAGGTGATGCTGTCGCCGCCGAAGACGACGGCTGTGCGATCGGGGTGTTGCTCGACCTGCTTGCGCAGCAGGTCGGGGAGGCAGCCGCCGTCCACCGCAGCTTCGTTCGACATCTCAGAAGTCCCCCAAGGTATCAACGGGCGCCAGTGGCACGAGGCAGCACACGTTGAAAAACGTACGATCGTCACCTCGAAACCGGCTGGAGCGTCCCGCTGTCCTGTCGGGATCGACCTCGGCGAACCCGGGACCCCGCCGGACACCAGGCCCGGCGGGGCCGCGTGCGTCAGCTCAAGGGTCGGGAGAACACCTCCAGCCGCGGCCGGGAATCGGTCGCGGTCTGCAGGACCGCGTAGAGCCGCTTGGCGTCGGCCGACCAGGCCAGGCCGCGGTTCGCGAGCACCGCGCCGCCGAGGTCGTAGGACTTCACCGGCACCGTGCCACCGACCGGGAAGATCGTGACGGCCTTGTTCCTGGTGGTGTAGGCGCCGGTCGCGACGTGCGTGGCGGTCGGCGAGGCGGCGACGGCGTTCGGATACGGCCCGGTGCTGTAGGAACCCCTGCCGGACAGGTCCTCGGTCGCGAAGCCCTGCACCTGCGTGCGCGAACCCGCCGCGGTGTACGCGCTCGTGCCGTCCGGGCTCAGCGCGATGTCGGTCAGGTTGCCGCCCGCAGCGTCACCGGAGGCGCCCGGCTTCAGCTTGCCGTCCGTGCCCGCCTGGTAGACGTGCACGCTGGACAGGCTGGTGGTGAGCTGGCCCGCCACCACGGTCGTGCCGGCCGAGGTGACCAGCGGCGCGCTCTGGAACAGGACGTCGCCCTGCTCGTCGAGGCTCACCGGTGCGGCGGCGGCGGGGTCGAGTTTGCCGACGCCACCGTTCCACGCGTCCTCGCAGCCGTAGCCGAACCACACGACGGCACCTGTGCGGGCGAGGTGCGCCGGACAGGTCCGCGCTCCCGTGGGATACCGCGCCTTCTCCGCGAAGGTCGTGGTGTCGACGGCGGAGATCGCGTCTCCCGCCGCCTGCGCCACGTAGAGCGTCCTGCCGTCCTCGCTCAGCACGAGGCCGGTGGCGCCGAACTGGTTGTCGATCTTCTTCTTCACGCGTCCGTGCTCGTCGACCACCACGACGCTGTTCGAGGAACCTCCGCCGCTGACGAACACGCGCTCATGCGCGTCGTCCACGACGAGGTCACCGAACCCCGGCAACGGCAACAGGTCGTCTGTCGCCTGCGCGGTGGTAGCCGCCGAACCGAGTGCGAGCACCGTCAGTCCGACGGTGAGAACTCTGCGAATCACCTTGACCCCCAAGGTCAGCGCACTAGATGTCCACAGTGGACATTTCCCCCTGGTGCTGTGCTTCGATAGTGGCCCGGCTACGGCGAGATGCGCAACGCCGGACGGGCGGATTACGCTGATCGGCGGATGGCGAGCGGTGGCGGTGTCACTACCGTCGGTGGTGCTTGCTGGGGGATTGACTGTTGTGCCCGGGTTGGGGAACTCGGGTCTCGTGGCCGAAACGCTTGTCGCACAAGAATGTGCTGACGGCGTGTGCTCGGCTGCCCCCTGGCGCGTAGGGGGAGGGTGACTGTGGGGACAGTCCGGAAACTCGGAACGATCGCACTGCTCGTCGCGCTGGTCGCGTCGGGCTCACCGGTCCAGGCGGCGCCGGTCGCTGCTCGGACCGAGCAGCAGAAAACCGGGCAGCAGAAAGCCGAGCTGCGCTCACAAATCCGTTGTGTCACACCGGAAACAGCAGCGGCCAGGAGATCCGACGCCGGCGCGCCCGCGCCTCGTGCGCCGCAGTCGGCGGAGGAGACCACGTCCGCCTACTCGGCGCTGCTCACGCCGCAGCGGATGATTCCCGGCGAGGAGTACTCGGTCGAGGTCAAGGTGACCAACACGACCGCGGCGCCGTTGCCCAAAGCGAACTTCGTCCTTTCCTACCACTGGAAACTGCCGGACGGCACGGACTACACGAAGCCGTCCAACCGCGCGGACACGGCGCTGCCGAACGACATCGCGCCGGGTCAGTCCGTCACCGTGCAGGCGGTGGTCAAGGCGCCGATCAACACCGATCTCGGTCAGCAGCGCGAAACCTTCGTGCTGGACTGGGATCTGCGCGACAAGCACACGGACAAGTGGCTCTCGGACACCGCGAAGGTGCCCACGCTGAGCCAGCCGGTCACCGCCGAGTACCCGACTTCCGACCAGCTCGGGCTGGAGAAGTTCTACCAGTACAACGGGATCAACGCAGGCACTGGCTGGTCCTCGACGGTGAACCAGTACTCCGGCAACGCCGTCATTGGCTTCAACGCCTACACCAACCCGAACCGGGGCTTGAGCACGTTCGTCCGGCTCAACTACAACAGCCTGGACAACTCGAACTCCTACCTCGGCACCGGCTGGTCGCTGACCACGTCGAGCCTGCACCGGCTCGGCTCGCCACTGCAGTTCCACCGGCCGTTGCTCAGCGACCCGGACTACCCGGCGAAGGTCACGCTGATCGACGGTGACGGCACCAGCCACTGGTTCGAGCTGAACAAGAACGGCAGCAACGACAAGAAGAAGTGGTCGTACGACAGCCCGGCCGGAGTGCACCTGCACCTCGCCCGCAATGGTGGTGACGACAAGTCGCGCACCTGGGTGATGACGCACCCGGACAGCACGCGGAACTTCTTCGACGCAGACGGCTACCAGACCGCGATCGCCGACAAGAACAACAACGAGCTGAAGTTCACCTACGTCCGCACCACACACGGCAACCGCAACACCGGTGTGCTCACCGAGATCACCGACACGACCGGCCGCCGGGTGCTCACGCTGGACTACTACCAGCGCGGTGACGACTTCTTCTCCTTCGTGGACAACGTCAAGGTGTTCGGGAAGAACCTGACGAACACCTCGATCACCAGCCAGCTGCGCTCGATCACCGACATCAGCGGCCGCCGGACCACGTTCGCCTACAGCGACCGCGGCCAGTTGCAGGAGGTCGTGGACGGCGCGGACACGCCTGGCCAGAAGGTGGTCTCGCTCCTCTACGCCGATCCGCGCGACCACGACTCGAAGCTGGTGCGGATCAACGACGCGCTCGGCCGCGGCACCCAGGTCAAGTACTTCGAGGAGCCGGGCGATCACTTCCGGCGGTACCGGGTGCAGGAACTCGTCGACCGCCGCGGGCACACCACCGCGTTCGACTACAGCGACCCCGACGGTCGCAACGGTGAATCCGTCTCGTCCACCGTCACCGACCCGAACCGCAACGGCACGACGTTCCAGCTGGACGGCTTCGGCAGGCCGGTCAAGCAGACCAACGCCAAGGGCGAGGTGACCGACCTCGCCTGGGACGCCGACAACAACGTCCGGTTGATGCGCGAGCACAACGGCGCGACGACCACGTGGAAGTACGACCCCAAGACCGGGTTTCCGCTGGAGATCAAGGACGCCGAGGCGAACGCCCACAACACGGCGCCGACGAAGCTCGGTTACCGGACGAAGCTCGACGGACACACCGCCGAGTTGTCGGAGAAGACCACGCCGGAAGGTCGCAAGTGGACGTTCGGGCTCGACGAGCGGGGCAACCTGACGTCGGTCACCGACCCCAAGGGGTTCGTCAGCAAGAACGAGTACGACGAGTTCGGTCAGCTCAAGGCCGCGACCGACGCCAACGGCCACACGAGCCGGTTCGAGGACTTCGATCCGACCGGCTACCCGCGCCGGTCGATCGACGCCCTCGGGTGTGTCTCCACAACGGCGTACGACGTCGTCGGCAACGTCGTGTCGTTCACCGATGCCAAGCAGAAGACCAGCACCTACACCTACGACATCTTCAAGCGGCCGGGTACGACCAGGGTCCCGCAGGACGCGGCCGCCGGGAAGTTCATCGTCACACCGGGACCGCGCTACGACCAGAACGACAACGTGCTGGAGAAGACCGCTCCGAACGGTGCCGTCTCCACCGCGAGTTACGGCGCGATGGACGAGATCACGTCCGTCACGACGCCGAAGGACAGCGCCACCGGCAAGGTGAAGACGTCGACCTACGAGTACGACGCGGCCGGCAACCTCGTCAAGGACACCGCGCCCGAGGGCACGCTGACGAGGAACGACGACAAGGACTTCGCGACCACCTTCGCCTACGACCAGCTCAACCGGCTGGTCGAGACGACCTTGGCGACGGGTGACCGGTCGACCAACGCCTATGACGTCGTGGGCAACGTGGTGTCCGAGACGAGCCCGCTCGGCAGGACGTCGCGCTCGGAGTTCGATCTCAACCACCGCGTCACCAAGGTGATCGACGCGGCCGGCCACAGCACGGGGTCCGAGTACGACCGAGACGGCAACGTGCTGGCGGCGATCGACCAGAACGGCAACAGGACCGTGCGCGTGCTGGACGAACGCGCGATGGTGCGCGAAGTCCGTTCGCCGCATGCCGCCAACGTCGAGCGGGTCAGCCGGTTCGAGTACGACGCCGTCGGCAACAAGACGAAGACGATCACGCCGAAGGGCGTCGAGACCGGCGACGACCCGGACGACTTCACCGAGCAGGTGATCTACGACGAGCTGAACCGGGTCAAGGAGAAGCTCGCGCCGTTCGACAAGGACGACGCTCGGGTCAAGACACCGGACCGCACGCTCTACGGCTACGACGAGGTCGGCAACCTCGTCGAGACCAGCGCGCCACCGTCGGCAGGCCAGACCGTCCGCAACGTCACCACGAACTCCTACTTCGACAACGGCTGGCTGAAGTCGTCCGTCGACCCGTGGAACATCACCGCCACCTACGAGTACAACGCCATCGGCAAGCAGACCAGGCGAGTGCTCACCGCGGCGGGTGGTTCGTCCACCAGGTCGATGGAGTGGGAGTACACCCCGGACGGCAAACAGTTGTCCCGCAAGGACGACGGCGTCCCGGTCGGCAAGGACGTGCTCGTCGTCGACAACTCCGACCAGGCGGTCGAGGTCAAGGGCGAGTGGGGCACGGCGGGCACGGCCGGCGGTGACCACGAGGGCTTCGACTACCGCACGCACAACGCGGGCGACGGCGCCGACACGTTCAGCTGGCTGATCGACGTGCCGCGCTCCGGCAAGTACGAGGTGTTCACCCGTTACGCCAACACCGCCACCGCGAAGAACGCTTCCTACGCGGTGGAACACGACGGCGGCACCGAGACGAAGCAGGTCGACCAGACCCAGCAGCCGGGACAGTGGGTGTCGCTCGGCAGCTTCGGCTTCACCGAGGACGCGGTCAAGAAGATCACGCTGTCCGACCAGGCGAACGGCACCGTCGTCGCCGACGCCGTCAAGGTCGTCCGCGACGGCAGTGGTGAGACCGACGACGAGCAGAAGACGTTCGGCTTCTCCTACGACGCCAACGACAACCTCGTCGAGATGACCGACAGCAGTTCGGCCGCCAAGGTCAGCAGGTACGCGGTCGCCTACACCCAGCTCGACCAGATCAAACAGGTCCAGGAGATCGGCGCCGAGAGCAAGGTCACCAGCTACACCTACGACGCCGACGGCAACCCGAAGACCCGTGAGCACCCGTCGCAGTCGTCGTCGTTCGAGTACGACGTCCGCAACCTGATCACCAAGGTCACCAACACCGGCCACACGCCGGACGCCAAGCCGCAGGTGGCGTCGTTCGAGTACGACGCACGCCGGCAGGTGCTCGAAGAGACCAAGGCCAACGGCAACGTCGTGGGCTACGAGTACTTCCTCGACGGGATGCAGCGGCACTACGCCGAGAAGAAGCCCGACGGGACGCTCGTCAACGAGCACACGGTCGAATACGACGCGAACGGCCAGCGCACCAAGGACATCGCCAAGACGATGAACGCCGACAACAACTCGGCGTACCTCGACCGCACGCTGACCTACGAGTACGACCCGGTGAACCGGCTGCGCAAGCAGGTCAAGTCCGACCCGGCGGGCAAGGAGCTGGAGACCGAGTCGTACGTCCACGACGCCAACGGCAACGTCGTCGAGCAGACGCTCGAGGGCAAGACCACGAAGTACACCTTCGACCGCAACAGGGTCACGTCCGCGTCCGTCGACGGGCAGACGGCACGGCACTCGTACGACCCGTTCGGCCGGCTGGACAAGGTGACGGCGCTCGGGAAGACGATCGAGAAGTACCGCTACGACGGCTTCGACCGGATCGCCGAGCAGCAGAAGCTCAAGAACGGCAGCACGGACCTCGTCACGATCAAGTTCGCCTACGACCCGATCGACCGCACGACGACACGGACCGAAGGCGGCAAGACGACCGACTACGCCTACCTCGGCCTGTCGTCGGAGGTGCTGACCGAGCAGCTCGGCGGCAAGCTGACGAAGTCGTACCAGCACAGCCCGAACGGCCGGAGGCTGTCGCAGACCACGCACAAGGACGACGGCACCACCGAGCAGGCGCAGTTCGGCTTCAACCCGCACACCGACGTCGAGCTGCTGACCGACGACAGCGGCAACACCAAGTCCACCTACGGGTACACGGCGTACGGCAAGGACGACGAGGAGTCGTTCACCGGCATCGACAAGCCGGACGCGCAGCAGCCGGGCAAGGAGCCGTACAACTTCTACCGCTTCAACGGAAAGCGGTGGGACAGCACCACCGGCAGCTACGACATGGGCTTCCGGGACTACAACCCAGGCCTGAACAGGTTCCTCACCCGCGACAGCTACAACGGCGCGCTGGCGGACCTGCAGCTGGGCACCAGTGCGTGGACGGGCAACCGGTACGCGTTCACCGGCGGCAACCCGATCAGCCGGGTGGAGATCGACGGCCACTGCTGGGCGTGGGACTGGATCTGCGACACCGGTGACGCCGTCGGTGACGCGGCGAACGCGACGGGCAACGCGATCGGTGACGCGTTCAGCTACATGGGCGACCACATCGACGACATCGGCGGCATGCTCGGTGGTGCCGGGATGATGATCGGCGGTGGCCTGCTGATCGAGGTGAGTGCTCCGCTGCTCGTCGCACCCGCCGCGTGCGCCACGGGGGTGTTGTGCGCACCCGGTCTCGCGGGTGGTGCGCTGGGCGTCGCCGGAATTCTCACGGGCGGCGGCATCATGGCCGGCGGAGCGGCGTTGTTCGCGCAGAGCGTCGGTGGTCTGTTCGAGAGCTCGCCCGGATCCAGTTCGGTGCAGCAGCCGGACAAGCCGAGGGCGCCGGAAGACCCGAACATCGCGAAGGACAACTGGCGCGGCCGCTACAACGCCGACCTGGGCAGGCAGGGCAAGCCGCGGCTGCCGGACGACTGGGACGCGCACCACGCGATCCCGCAGGAGTACCGCAACCACCCGGAGTTCAAGGACTTCGACTTCGACGCCCCGTCGAACATCCGCGGTGTTCCCGGCAGCCGGACCAACAGCCCGAACCACGGCCGGGCGGACAACCACCACCAGGACATCACCAACCGGTGGGCCGACTTCGGCCGGCAGAACCCGAACGCCAACCGGAGCCAGATCGAGGACTTCGCGCGGCGCATCGACGAGGAGTTCGGCGGTTCGTTCTGGTACTGGCCGTGACCACCCCGGCGGGGAGGCCCTCGCGGCGCCTCCCCGCCCCGTCCCACAAGTAAGGTGCAGGTCGTGAACGGCTTCGACTACGAGCGGTGGATCACGTCGATGAACGGGCTCGCGGATCGGCTGGTCGCGGGCTTCGAGGAGAAGTTCGGGTACCCGCCCGGCGAGAACAAGGTCACGCCCGCCACCGAACCCGTCCCCGACGGCGTGGACGACCTGCCCGCGCCGCTCGCCGAGTTCTACCGGCACGTGGCGGAGGTGTCGCTGCCGGACCTGCAGAACGGCTACTTCATCTCGAACGCGCGGCACACGGTGGGCGGACGTGACGGCAGGCAGATCGTCCGGGTGGAGGGCGCTCTCACCAGTGATCTGGTGACGTTCGGCGCGGACGGTGGCGGGACGCACTTCGCCCTCGGACTTCCTGATGGCGCGCCCGTGTACCAGTTGCCGCCGGGTGCGGTCGACCGCCGTGGCGTCTACGACGACTGGGACTCGCGCGTGCGAGTCGTGGCCGCGTCGCTTCCGGAGTTCCTCACCGCTCTGCACGACTTCTTCGCGTCCGAAATTTCGGGGCGATAGCACGAGAAATCGCACTCCGCCCGTTCTGGTTCGGTGACGAATGGTTGCCCATTCGCCGCCAATGGGGTTGGGTTGACGCCAACTTCGGCGGGCGGGGCCTCCAGGTGAATGTTCTCGAGTACGTGGCCGATCGCTGGGATCGGCTGTCTTTGCAGGCGTTGTTGCACCTGAGCGCCGTTGTTCAATGCACGGTTCTGGCGGCTGTCCTCGGTGTGGTGATCGGGGTCGCGGTGTATCGCAGCCCGGTCGGATCCGCGCTGGCCACGGCGTTGGCGAGCACGATTCTCACCATTCCGTCGTTCGCACTGCTGGCGTTGCTGATTCCGGTGTTCGGGCTCGGCGCGGACACGACGGTCGTCGCATTGGTGCTTTACGCGTTGCTGCCGATCGTGCGCAACACGATCGTGGGACTCGCGGGCGTCGATCCCGCGGTCAGCGACGCGGCCAGAGGGGTCGGGATGAGCAGAATCGGGGTGCTCACGCGGGTCGAGTTGCGGCTGGCATGGCCCGCGATTCTGGCCGGAATGCGGGTTGCGACGCAGATGCTGATGGGCATCGCGGTCATCGCGGCGTACGCGAAAGGGCCCGGTCTGGGTTCCGAGGTGTTCTCCGGGCTCGCGAACGCCGGGAGCGCCAACTCGGTGAACCAGGCCCTCACCGGCACGATCGGCGTCGTCGTCCTCGCGCTGCTGCTCGACGGCATCTACGTGCTGGTCAACCGTTTCACCGTCTCCAGGGGTGTCCGTGGCTGAAAAAGGCAGTGAGATCCGGCTCGACCACGTGACCAAGCGGTATCCCGGGCAGAAGGCGGCGGCGGTCGACGACTTCTCGATGGTCGTGCCCGCGGGGAAGATCGTGGTGTTCGTCGGGCCGTCCGGGTGCGGCAAGACGACGACCATGCGGATGATCAACCGGCTGATCGAGCCGACCTCGGGCACGATCACGATCGGCGGCGAGGACGCGCTGAAGATCGACCCTGACGACCTGCGGCGGCGCGTCGGGTACGCGATCCAGCAGGCAGGGCTGTTCCCGCACTTCACGGTGGCGCAGAGCATCGGCATCGTGCCGGGCCTGCTGGGCTGGGACAGGAAGAAGATCGCGGCGCGCGTCGAGGAGATGATGGACCTCGTCGGGCTCGACCCCGGTGAGTTCGCCGACCGGTTCCCGCGCCAGCTCTCCGGTGGCCAGCAGCAACGGGTCGGGGTCGCGCGTGCGCTGGCCGCCGACCCGCCGGTGTTGCTGATGGACGAGCCGTTCGGCGCGGTCGACCCGATCACGCGCGGGCACCTGCAGGACGAGTTGCTGAGACTGCAGGGCGAGCTGCACAAGACGATCGTGTTCGTGACGCACGACTTCGACGAGGCGGTGAAGCTCGGCGACAAGATCGCGGTGCTCGGCGACCGGTCGGCGATCCTGCAGTACGACACGCCCGACGCGATCCTGGCCAACCCGGCGGACGACACGGTGGCCGGATTCGTCGGCGCCGGTGCGTCGCTGAAAGCGTTGACGTTGACGAGGGTTCGCGACGTCGAGCTGGGACAGGCGGTCACCGCTCGTGTCGACGCCGATCCGTCCACTGTGGAGCTGGGTGAGCAGCGGTTCGTGCTGGTGCTCGACCAGCGCGGCCGGCCGTTGCGGTGGGTGCACCAGAAGGAGCTGACGCACGCGAGGTCGCTGGTGGGCATCGGACGGCCGGTGCAGGACTCCGTGACGCTGCAGTCGACGCTCCGGGACGCGCTGGAGGCGATGGTCAACGAGGGCGGGCGCGCGGTCGTCACCGGCAGTCGCGGTGAGTACGTCGGCACGCTCGACCTCGCGACCGTGACCGATGTCGTGCAACGGTTGCGAGCGACCGCATGACGGCCGGCCGGATCAGGTTCTGGGCGCAACCGGTCGCGGTGCTGCTGATCGTCGGCGGCGTGCTGGCGTGGGTGTTCTCGAGTTCGTTGACCGCCACCGAGAAGAGCACGCTCAACGCGTCATCGCTGCTGCGGGCGCTGGCGGATCACCTGATGATGACGGTGGTGGTGACCGCGATCGTCGTGCTGGTCGCGGTTCCGGCGGGCGTCGTCGCGACCCGGCCGTGGGCGCGCTGGCTCGCGCCGGTGTTGCTGGCCGTGGCGAACGTCGGCCAGGCCGCGCCCGCGCTGGGCGTGCTGGTGCTGTGGTTCCTGCTGACCGGCGCGTCGGGCGGGCTGTGGGTGGCCGCGCTGCCGCTCGCGTTCTACTCGTTGCTTCCGGTGCTGCGGAACACGATCGTCGGCCTGCAGCAGGTCGATCCGTCCCTTGTGGACGCCGGACGGGGCATCGGGATGTCGGCGCCGGGTGTGCTGTGGCGGCTCGAGTTCCCGCTCGCGACACCGCTGATCCTCGCCGGCCTGCGCACCTCGCTGGTGCTCGCGGTCGGCACGGCGACGTTCGGGTTGTTCGTCAACGCGGGCGGGTTCGGGTTGCTGATCGACACCGGCTACAAGCTGAACCTGATGAAGGTCCTGGTGACCGGCTCTGCGCTGGCGGCGGGTCTCGCGCTGCTGGTCGACTGGGTCGGCGCGGTCATCGAGCAGTGGTTCGGCCCCAAGGGGTTGCGATGAAGAGGGTTCTGCTCGTTCTGGTGCTGTGCCTGGCCGGCTGCGGCCTCGACGTCAACACCGCGTTGCCGTACAAGGTGTTCCCTGGCTCCATCCAGCCGGAGTCGTCGCTCAAGGGCGTTGAGATCACGGTGGGGTCCAAGGACTTCACCGAGAACATCCTGCTCGGGTACCTGGCCGAGATGGCGTTGTCGGCCGCGGGTGCGGACGTGGTCGACCTGACCGACCTGAAGGGCTCGCAGACCGCGCGGCAGGCGTTGCTCACCAGCGAGGTCGACGTCACCTGGGAGTACACCGGCACGGGCTGGATCAACTATCAGGGCAACGAGCTTCCCGTGCCCGGCGGGGAACAGGCGCAGTACGACGCGACGAAGAAGGCGGACCTCGAACGGTTCGGCGTCGAGTGGCTCGCCTACTCGCCGCTCAACGACCAGTACGCGTTCGCCGTCACCGAGGCGTACGGCTCGGAGCACGGTCTCAGGACGACCTCGGACCTCGCGAAGTTCCTCGGCCAGAACCCGGACCAGGCCGTCTTCTGCCTGGAGACCGAGTTCACCAGCCGCCAGGACGGTTTCCCCGCGGCGCAACGCACCTACGGCTTCCCGGCCACCGAGGTGAAGAACTTCGGCATCGGCACGATCTACTCGGCCGTCGCGGGCGGCACCTGCCCGGTCGGCGAGGTGTTCACCACCGACGGCCGGATCGCCGCGCAGAAGCTCCGCGTGCTGGAGGACGACAGGAAGGCCTTCCCGCAGTACAACGTCGCCCCGACCGTGCGGGCGGAGTTCCTGGCCCGCCACCCGCGGGTCCGCGGTCCGCTCGAGACGGTCAGCCGCGCGCTGACCAACGACCAGATGATCGAGCTGTGCCGTCAGGTCGACGTGGAGGGCAGGGACGCGGGCGCGGTCGCTCGTGACTGGATGGTGTCGAAGGGGCTCGTCCGAACGGACTGACAGCTCACCGCATCGCCTTGCCGACCGGCGGGATCACCGACACCATCGACGCGGCCAGCCACAGCAGCAGAGCGATGCCCGGCACGATGATGAGCGTGCCGCCGTGGTTGATCGTCAGCCGGATGACGGCGAAGACGTAGTAGGCGGCCACGAGGAACCCGAGCCCGGCGAGGATCCAGCGCGCGAACCCGAGCCGGGCCATCAGCAACGCGGTGAGCAGCAGCACCACACCGCCCGCGACGTAGGTGGCCACGATCGCCGGGTCGCCGTTGCCGATGAAGCCGCGCCCGAACGCCAGTCCGAGCAACGCGACGGCGGCCTCCGGGGTCTGCCGGATGCCCTTGCCGTGCGCGGAGTTCAGTCCCGCCAGGACGAAGCAGAGCACCGCCACCAGCAGCCACAGGCCGCCGGCGAGGAACGCGGGTGCGGTGCTCGGCCTGGGCGGAGGACCCCACCCGTGTCCCTGTGGCTGCTGCGGTTGCCAACCCTGGTTCGGATGCACGGACCACACGATACGAGCCGGTGGGCGATCAGCGGTGCCGGTTCACCACGAAGGGTGGCCCGCTCGGCGAACAGAAGACTTGCGGTCATGGCGATGGGTGCGATGACAGCGACATGATGCCCGCATGCCTGACTACGACGTTGTGATCATCGGTAGTGGAGCCTCGGGACTGGTCGCCGCTCTGACCGCGGCGGCGCGCGGGCTGAAACCGCTGGTGCTGGAGAAGTCCGATCTGGTCGGTGGTTCGTCGGCGTTGTCCGGTGGCGGGCTCTGGGTTCCGGCGAACCCGTTGCTGCGCGGCACGGACAACGCCGGCGACGCGCTGAGATACCTGGCCGCGACCGCCGGTGCGGACAGTTCGGCGGTCCGGCAGGAGGCGTTCGTGAAGCACGGCCCGGACATGGTGTCGTTTCTTCTCAAGGAGGGCCTCAAGTTGCGGTGGTCGAAGGGATATCCCGACTACCACCCGACTCTGCCGGGTGCGAGCACGCGCGGCCGCTGCGTCGAGGCGAGTGTGGTCGACGGCGCGAAGCTCGGCGAGTGGATGAGCAAGCTGCGGTTGCGGGCAAGCGCGCTCGCCACGCCCATGTACACCACCGAGATCCGGTTGCTGGGCCTGGCGAAGCGGACGATCCGGGGCTGGTTCACCGAGCTGTGGGTGACGAGGATCCGCAAGATCGGCCGCAACCCCGCGTTGACCGGCGGAGCGTCGCTGATCGGTCAGCTGGTCAAGCTGGCGGCCGAGCGCGGCGCCGAGATCTGGCTCAACAGCGCGGTGAAGGAACTCATCACGCAGGACGGCCGGGTCACCGGCGTCGTGGTCACCAAGGACGGGGAGGAACGAAGGGTCGGCGGCAAGGTCTTCCTGGCAGCGGGCGGGTTCGCGCACAACGACGCGATGCGGCAGCAACATCTTCCGCACCCCACCGGCACGAGGTGGACGAACGCCTCACCGACCGACACCGGTGAGGTGCTGCAGATGGGCATCGCACTCGGCGCCGCCACGGCGTTGATGGACGAGGCCTGGTGGACGCCCGCGGTCGGTTTCCCCGGCGGCATCGCGGTGGGGTCACTGCGGGAACGCGCTTTCCCCGGCTCGATCATCATCGACGACCAGGGCAACCGGTTCATGGACGAGGCGATGTCCTACAACGAGTGCGGCCACCAGATCTACCGGCGCGGCAGCGTGCCCGCGTGGATGATCATCGACGACCAGCACCGCCAGTGGTACCCGTTCGTCATCCTCAAACCGGGCGAGACGCCGGACGGCAACGGCATCCTGACCAAGGCCGGCACGCTCGCCGAGCTGGCGAACAGGATCGGTGTGCCGTACGAGAACCTGCGCAAGACCGTCGACAGGTTCAACGGCTTCGCACGGTCAGGCGAGGATGAGGACTTCGGGCGTGGCAACGACGCTTACGACCGCTACTACAGCGACCCGCGCGTCCGTCCCAACCCGAACCTGAGCGCGCTCGACACCGCGCCGTTCTACGCCGCCCAGGTCTTCCCCGGCGACCTCGGCACGAAGGGCGGCCTCGTCACCGACGAGCACGCACGGGTGCTCAAGCCTGACGGCTCGGTCATCGAAGGCCTGTACGCGGCCGGGAACACGACCGCCACGGTGATGGGACGGTCCTATCCGGGTCCGGGCTGCACGATCGGCGCCGCGATGGTGTTCGCGTACCTGGGCGCCCGGCACCTATGACTGCTTGCGATCGGTGTGGCCCAACGACCGTTCCGGCGCCACCCGGTCGCGCACCAACTGCTTGAGCACGGCGAGGTCCGGGAAGCCCTCCTGCTCCTTGCGCGACCACACGGTCTCGCCGTCGAGCCGCACGTCGAACACCCCACCGGTGCCGGGGATCAGCGCGACCTCACCCAGCTCGGTCGTGAACGTGGTCAGCAGCTCCTGCGCGGTCCATCCGGCGCGCAGCAGCCACCGGCACTGGGTGCAGTACTCGATCTCCAGACGCGGTGTCCTCATGCCTGAGATCTAACAGAGGTGCCCGCCTGGGTGGCATCGGAGCCCCAGCTCGCGAGCAGCTGCAGCGCCTCGGCGGACGCCGTGCCGGGTTCAGCGTGGTACGTGGTGAAGAACAGGTCGGGCTCGTTGGGCAGCCTCAGAGTCTCCCAGGACAGCGACAGCTCACCGACGAGTGGATGGCGCATCTTCTTGACGCCGAAGGTCTTCTCCTTGACGTCGTGCTTGGCCCAGAGCTGCCGGAACAGGTCGCTCTTCACGGAGAGCTCCCCGACCAGCGCGGCCAGCTCGGGGTCGTCCGGGTAACAGCCCGCGTCCATCCGCAGGAACCCGAGGACGTCCGCGGCCTTCTCCTGCCAGTTGACGAAAAGCTCCTGGTAGGACGGTCGCAGGAAGATCAGCCGCGCCCAGTTCCTGTCGCGTGGTTCCAGCGCGCCCCAGTCGCCGAACAACGCCGCGGCCATAGAGTTCCACGCGTGGATGTCGGAACGGCGGCCACCGACGTACGCGGGCACTCCCACGCTGTCGAGCAGGTGCTGCAACGCCGGCCGCACGTGCGTACGCGCGGCCCTCTTCTTGCCCGGCTTGCTGTGCGTCAGGTTCCGCAAATGGGCGCGTTCGGCGTCGTTGAGCCGCAACGCGCGGGCGATCGAGTCCAGGACCTCGGTCGAGACGTTGCGCCCGTTGCCCTGTTCCAGACGCGTGTAGTACGCGACCGAGACGCCCGCGAGCTGCGCGAGCTCTTCGCGGCGCAGGCCCGGCACGCGGCGGGCCCTGCCGTACTGGGGCAGCCCCACGTCGTCA
The DNA here is from genome assembly GCF_040629405.1 of Lentzea sp. NPDC005914. NCBI lineage: Bacteria > Bacillati > Actinomycetota > Actinomycetes > Pseudonocardiales > Pseudonocardiaceae > Lentzea > Lentzea sp. NPDC005914. Next base: position 59,058 of record NZ_JBEXVQ010000010.1, read on the forward strand.
GGCGACAGCCGCGCTCGGCGGCTGCGCAGGAACTCGCTCAGCTCGGTGCGCGGATCGACGGTCATGCCGTCGAGTATCCCCGGACCAGGGACGTCGTGCCTGCTACTGCCAGTGGTAGGCACACCAGTCGTACGAAAACCAGGTGTCTGGGTAAGGCCCTCGAACCGGAGCAGTGTCGTCAAGCGACACGACGAAACCGAGGAGAAACCCTGATGAGCACCGTCGCTGCCTACGCCGCTCCCGCACCCAAGGCACCGCTGGAGCGCACCAGCATCGAGCGTCGCGCGGTCGGCGCGCACGACGTTCTGATCGACATCAAGTTCGCGGGCATCTGCCACTCCGACATCCACCAGGTCAACGAGGGCTGGGGCGAAGCGATCTTCCCGATGGTCCCCGGCCACGAGATCGCCGGTGTGGTCGCCGAGGTCGGCTCCGAGGTGACCCGCTACGCCGTCGGTGACCGCGTCGGTGTCGGCTGCATGGTCGACTCGTGCCGGGAATGCGACAACTGCCTGCGCGGGTTCGAGCAGTACTGCACCGGCGGCAACACGATGACCTACAACGGCGTCGACAAGAACGGCGACGTCACCTACGGCGGCTACTCGAAGCAGATCGTGGTGGACGAGAACTTCGTCGTGCGGATCCCGGACGGCCTCCCGCTGGACGTCGCCGCGCCGCTGCTGTGCGCGGGCATCACGCTGTACTCGCCGCTCAAGCAGTGGGGCGTCGCGCCGGGCAAGAAGGTCGCCATCGTCGGCCTGGGCGGACTCGGCCACATGGGCGTCAAGATCGCCGCCGCGCTCGGCGCCGAGGTGACCGTGCTGTCGCAGTCGTTGCGCAAGAAGGACGACGGGCTCAAGCTCGGCGCCCAGGACTTCCGCGCCACCAGCGACCCGGCCACGTTCACCGAGCTGGCGGGCAAGTTCGACGTGATCGTCTCGACGGTGTCCGCACCGCTCGACTTCGGCGCCTACCTCGGGCTGCTCAAGACCGGCGGCGCGATCGTGAACGTCGGCGCGCCGGAGGAGCCGATCTCGCTCAACCTGTTCGGGCTGATCGGCGGCCGCAAGACGCTGGCCGGGTCGATGATCGGCGGCATCGCGGAGACCCAGGAGATGCTGGACTTCTGCGCGGAGCACGGCCTGGGCGCGGAGATCGAGCTGATCGGCGCCGACCAGATCAACGTGGCCTACGACCGGGTGCAGTCGAGCGACGTGCGGTACCGGTTCGTGATCGACACCGCCACGATCTGACCTGTCCGGTCGGCGAGGTCGCGTCTCGGCTGGAGGTCTCCTCCGGCCAGACAGCCGGTCGGATTCTCGCCCCTCGACGTGTGTGTGGTGAAGGTGAAGCTTCCCGCAACCGACATCGAGGGGCGACATGCCGCGTTCGAGAGCCGCTGTCTGTGCCGTGACCGGAGCCGCGCTGCTCGCGCTGGCTCCGGTCACCGCGCACAGTGCACCGGTCACCAGGACCACCACCGCCAAAACCACCGTCGCGGACTTCGACATCCGCGAGAACGCCCAGCCCAAGGCGGAAGTCGGCGCGCTCAGCGTGCGGACCACTGCGCTGGCAGAGATCCAGAACGAACTGGGTGTGCAGGCACGGGTCGACATCGACGACCTGACCGGAACACCGCGAGTGCTGGCCCGCACCGACGGGTTCCTGACCGGGCCGTCGTCGTTGCCACCGGTGGAAGTCGCGCTGAACTACCTGCGGGACAAGCAGTCCGTGGTCGGGCTGAGCGCAACCGATCTGCCGAAGCTGCACCTGCGCAAGGACTACGTGGACGTCGCGGGCACGCGCCACCTGTCGTTCGTGCAGCAGGTCGACGGGGTCCCGGTGTTCGGCAACGGGTTGAAGGCACACGTCAGCAAGGACGGCCGGCTGGTCCAGCTGGACGGTTCGCCGGTGCGCGACCTGCCTTCGGCCTTGGGTCTGACAACGTTGTCCGCACCGGGCGAGGCGTCCAAGAAGGTCGCCTTCTACACCGGTGACGCGGTGCGGCCCGCGTGGCAGACGATCGTGCGCGGCAAGCCGGACGAGATGCGGCTCGAAGTCGTCGACGCGGGCTCGGGAACGTTGCTGTACCGGGAGAACCTGATCGAGCGCCAGGACGACGACAGCGTCGGCGGCCTGATGTGGGACACCTACGCCGGTAAGCAGCACAAGGTCGACCTGTCCGGCAGGGGCTGGCTGCCGGTGGGTGCCAAGACGCTCGACGGCAACGTGGCGCACGTCTTCGCCGACGCCAACGGCGATCAGGTGGCCCAGCCGGAAGAGGAGATCCCGGCGAAGAAGGACGGGTCGTTCGAGTACAAGTTCACCGACTTCACGCCGACCGTCGGCACGCCCTGCAGCGCGTTGTACCGCTGCACCTGGAACCCGAAGGACCCCGAGTCCTGGAAGGTGAACCGCAACCAGAACGCCGTGCAGGTGCAGTCGTACATCGGCAACTTCCACGACCACCTGGCGGCGTTCCCGATCGGCTTCACCCGTGCGGCCGGCAACTTCGAGAAGGTCGACGGCGACGCCGTCACCGCGTGGACGACGATCGGTGCCGGCACGAAGGACACGCCGTACAACAACGCGTTCTTCGGCACGCCGCCCGACGGTGAGTCGCCGATCATGGGCATGTTCCTGTTCCACGATCCGAACGATCCGAACGACCAGCAGGTGCCGGGCAATGCCGGAGACACCGCCGACATCGTCTACCACGAGTACGTGCACGGCCTGTCGCACCGGCTCGTCGTCGACGCGAACGGTGTCGCTGCACTGGCAACGGCCCAGTCCGGTGCGATGGGCGAGGCGTGGAGCGACTGGTACGCCCACGACTACCTGGTCGACAAGAAGTTCGAGAAGGACACGTCCGCGCCCGGTGAGATCGTGTTCGGCGGTGCACTCTCGTTCGGCAAGAACGTTTTCCGGTTCCAGCCGCTCGACTGCGCTGTCGGTGCCCCCGCCTCCGTCTGCCCCGGTACGCCCACCGCGGGGCCTGGCGGCTTCACCTACGGCGACTTCGGCCGGATCCGGGGGCGCGCGCAGGTGCACGCCGACAGCGAGATCTGGTCGGAGACGCTGTGGGACCTGCGCACGGCCCTGGGCGTCACGCTGACCCGGTCGCTGGTCACGCGCGCCATGGAGCTCTCCCCGCAGCGGCCGTCGTTCCTCGACATGCGCAACTCGATCCTGCAGGCCGACACGGTGGTGAACGGCGGCCAGGCGCACCAGCAGATCTGGAAGGTGTTCGCCAAGCGGGGCATGGGTTTCTTCGCCGGGGCGCTCGGTGGAGAGGACATCACTCCGGCCGAGGACTTCACCACCCCGCCGCGCGCGGGCACGCCGACCGGCACGCTGTCCGGCCGGGTCACCAACGCCGAGACCGGTGCGCCCGCGCAGGGCGTGGCGGTCCGCGTCGGCGGTCACGACTCGGGTTTCGCGGGCGCCAAGGTCGCGGTCTCCGATGCCGACGGCAGGTACGCGATCACCGACGTCGTGCCGGGCACGTATCCGAAGGTCGTCGCGTTCGGCCAGGGCTACGACGCGGTCAGCCGTGCGGTGCCGGTGCGTTCGGGTCAGACCACGGCGGACTGGCTGTTGGACCTGAACTGGGCGACGGTCGCGCGGGACGCGGTGGTGGTCGAGACCAACGGCAACGAGTACGCGGAGATCGGCTGCGGTGCCGCCGACCTGCTGGTGCAGACCGCCCTGGGCGGCCGCCCGTGGTCAACCGACGCCAAGCTCAACCCCGACGGGTCGATGCAGCCCAAGTTCGTGACCATCAAGCTGGGCCAGGCGATCGACCTGTCCTCGGTCGAGGTCGAACCGAGCGGTGTCTGCGGTGACGACGAGACCGCATCGGCCAGGGACGTCACCGTCGAGACGTCCGTGGACGGCACGACGTGGGTGCTCGCGAGCAAGGTCAGCTTCACCCGCGCCGACCAGGACGCGCTGCGTTCGGTGCCGTTGACCGCGGGCAAGGACGACGTGAGGTACCTGCGGCTGACCCTGCTGTCTAACCAGGTCGGGCTCTACCCGGAGGTGAACTGCGCTGTTCCGGCGCAGATGAGGTCGGGTTGCTTCTACGCCGACATCGGTGGGCTGCGGGTTCGCGGCAGCTGATCAGCCGGGCGGGCAGGGCACACCGGACTCGTGTGCTCTGACCGCGCCGGCGATCACCGCGTCGAGCTGCTGAAGCGTTCCCCGCAGGTCCTCGATCTGCCGCACCACCGACGACCGGTGCTCGTGCAGCTTGGTCAGGACGTGCGGGGACGCCTCCCCGGTGACCACGCACGGCAGCATCTCCAGGATCGCCGCGCTGGAGATCCCGGCCGCGTAGAAGTGCTGGATCAGCCGCACCCGGTCGACGGCCTTGTCGCTGTAGTGCCGTTGCCCGCTCTCGCTGCGTTCGGGGGTGAGAAGGCCCTGCTCCTCGTAGTAGCGCAACGCGCGCACGCTCACGCCCGTGCGTTCCGCCAGCTCGCCGATCCGCATGAGACCTCCGCCACATAAGCTACCTCTGACGTCAACGTGAGCTTTCTAGCCTAGCTTCCATGCTTCTCACCAGCTACCAACTCGGAAACCTGACCCTGCCGAACCGCCTCGTCATGGCGCCGATGACCCGCGCACGGGCCGTTGACGGCAAACCGACCGCAGCGACAGCCACCTACTACGCCCAACGTGCCACCGCCGGGCTCATCGTCACCGAGGGCGTGCACCCGAGCGCGGTCAGCCAGGCAGGGCCGTTCATGCCCGGCCTGCACACCGCCGACCAGGTCGAAGCCTGGCGCGTCGTCACGGATGCCGTGCACGCCAACGGTGGACGGATCTTCGCCCAGCTCATGCACGGCGGCCGCATCGGCCACTTCGAGGTCGCCGGGCATCAGCCCGTCGGCCCGTCGGCGATCGCGGCCAAGAGCGACGTGTTCACGACCACCGGCATGGTGCCCGCGCCGGTGCCCCGCGCGCTGACGACCCAGGAGGTCCGCGACCAGGTGCAGGCGTTCGTCGATGCCTCCCGGTGCGCGGTCGAGGCCGGGTTCGACGGGGTCGAGCTGCACGGCGCGAACGGGTACCTGATCCAGCAGTTCCTGTCCTCCAACGCGAATCAGCGCGAGGACACCTACGGCGGCTCGATCACCGGGCGCATCCGGTTCGCCGTCGAGGCGGCCGAAGCGGCGGTGGAGGCCATCGGTGCGGACCGCGTCGGCATCCGGCTCTCACCCGGCGGCGAGGTCCAGGACATCGTCGAAGCCGACATACCCAGGCTCTACGACGAGTTGCTGAAAGCGTTGCCGGACATGGCTTACGTCCACCTGCTCGCGACTGCCGACGACGAGGTGCTGATGGGGTTGCGCAAGGCGTGGCCGACGGCGTTCATCCTCAACCCCGGAGGCCAGATCGGCCCGCACGAGAGCACGCGCGAGCAGGGGGAGCGCTGGCTCGCCAACGGCGCCGACCTGATCAGCTACGGCCGCGCGTACCTCGGCAACCCGGACCTCGTCGAACGGTTCCGGCTGGGCCTGCCGCTGGTCGGCGCCGACCAGGAGACCTGGTTCCAGACCGAGACGGGATACGTCGACTACCCCAGCTATCAGCACTGAAGCGCGCGCATCAGGTGGTCGACGAGCCGTTCGAGGTAGTCGGGTTCGACGTCTGCCCGGCGCACCGAGAGACGCCAGTAGACGGGCGCGGCGACCAGGTCGAGCGCGATGTCGACGTCGAAGTCCGCTGGTAGCTCGCCGCGGTGGACCGCCCGTTGCAGCGTGACGGCTCCGAGCGCGCGTCGCGGTTCGCCGATGGTCGCCGCGATCGCTTCGGCCAGGGCGGGATTGCGGACGGCCTCGGCGGTGAGGTCCGGCAGGATCGTGGCGAACCGCGGGTGGGTCAGCCAGTCGTGGACGGCAGTGACGGTCGCCAGCAGGTCGCCCCTGAGCGAGCCGGTGTCGGGAACTTCGGCCAGTGGCACGGAGAACTCCGACAGGGCCGCGACCACCATGTCCTGTTTGGACGGCCAGCGCCGGTACAGCGCGCTCTTGCCGACCTCCGCGCGTTTGGCGACCGCCTCCATCGACAGCCGGCCGTAACCGTGCAACGAGAGCTCGTCGAGCACGGCCTCGGTGATCGCCGAGGTCACCTGGGGCTGCAGCACGGCGGCGCCGGTCGGGGTGCGCTTGGTCATGACGCACATCCTAGGGCTGGACGAGACGGTCCCGTCCCGCCTATCGTGGTGGACGGGACGGTACCGTCTCGTCCATTTCGTTTGGAGAAGTCATGACTCTCGTTGCACGGGCGCTGCAACTGCTGCTGGACAAGGACATGGCCGGGTTCGCGGGCCTGTGGGCAGTTGACGGCGTGATGGAGTTCCCGTTCGCCCCGCCCGGTTACCCGTCGAGGTTGGAGGGCCGGGCTGCGATCGAGGACTACCTGCGCGACTACCCGAAGATGCTGGACATCCAGGGCTTTCCGGCGCAGGTCGTGCACCAGAGCGTCGACCCGGACGTCGTCGTGGCCGAGTTCGACGCCGAGGGCGTCGTGGTGGCGACCGGCAAGCCGTACCGGTTCTCCTACATCGCGGTGATCACCGTTCGTGACGGCGAGATCGTCTCGTACCGCGACTACTGGAACCCGCTCTACGTGCAGGAACTGGCGTGAACACGCTGATCGTCGGCGGTACGGGTACGACAGGCAGCCGGCTGGCGAAGCTGCTTCCGGACGCCCGCGTCGGTACCCGCAAGCCGGTGCGGGACGGCCACGTCCGGTTCGACTGGGACGTCCCGGCGACGTTCGACAGCGCTCTGGAGGGGGTCGGCCGCGTCTACCTGATCCCGCCGGTTGGAGTTGCCGACCCGGCTCCGGTGGTCGAGTCTTTCCTCGCCCGAGCGCGGCAGGTGCGGCGGGTGGTGCTGCTGAGCTCGTCCGCGGTGCCGGAGGGCGCCACGGGGATGGGCGCCCTCCCAGCACTGGTGCGGACCATGCCGGAGTGGGCGGTGCTGCGGCCTTCCTGGTTCATGCAGAACTTCACCGGCGACCACCCGGTCGCGGCGGGCGTTCGCGACGGCGAGATCGTCACGGGCACCGGTGACGGCAGGGTCGGGTTCGTCGACGCCGCCGACATCGCCGCGGTGGCCGCCCGGGCTCTCACGGATCCGTTGCCGCACAACACAGATCACCTGATCACCGGCCCGGAGGCGCTGAGCTACGCCGATGCCGCCGCGATCCTCACCGAGGTCACCGGAAAGCCCGTGCGGCACCGCTCCGTCAGCACCGAGGAGATGACCGAGCGGTTCGCCGTCGGCCTGCCGCGGGAGTTCGCCGCGGTCCTCGCCCGGCTCGACGAGGACATCCGGGGCGGTGCGGAAGACCGGGTCACCACGACCGTCGAGGACGTGACGGGCAGGCCGGCCCGATCATTCCGCGAGTTCCTCAGCTGAACGTCCAGCGCGTCGCCCCACCCGGCGCGACGGTGGCCACGGCGTGGGCGGCCCGAAGCGAGATCCGGTAGAGGTACCAGGGCGGCGGGCCACCGCTCGGCGCGGTGTAGGGCGCGGTGAACGCCTGCCCCTCGCGCTGGGCGGGCCAGCCCGCCTCCTCCCGGTACCTCGCGGCGACCCGGTCCAAAGTGGCCTCGTCGGTGACGCGGTGCGCGTCGCCCTCCAGCACCAGGTCCATCCCGGTGAGCCGCACCGAGATCGTGCAGGCCGGGTTCTCCGCGAGGTTGCGCGACTTGCGGGTGCCCGGCCCGCTCACGAAGTACAGGGCGTCCTCGAACCAGACGGCGCCGATGCCCACCGTGTGCGGCCGTCCGTCCGGTCGCACGGTGTTCAGGAAGAACGGCACGTTCACCGTCGCGGACTCCTTGTCGAGCAGGTCCCGTGCGGTGGCCCACTGCAGGGCGGCGTTGCCGTACTGGTCGAGGTTGCGGGTCTTCGTCGAGTTCGTCATACCCAGTCGTCGAACGAGCAAGGCCGTTTTCGACAGCCGCGTTCCATCAGTTCAAAGAGCGGCACGGCAGCATGAAGAACCAGTCCTTCGGCTCGTGCTCCAGCCGTACTTCCTGCGCTCCGGCGGCGCACTGCGCACGGGCCCGCGCGACGCTCTCGTCCCACGGAATGCCCTTCAGCACCGTGTAGGGCACCCGCATGTGGGCGAAGATGCTGACCACCACGGCGATCCCGATCAGGTAGCGGCTCGCGCCGACCACCGCGCGTTCCCACGTCTTCGACGGCGTCGCGTCGAGGCCCACGAAGATCGCGGTGAACAGGAACAGGCACGGCGCGATGCTGTAGCGCTGCCCGGCGATCACGACCTCGGGGATCTGCACCTGCAGGACGTGCGACCAGTTCAGCACCAGGCACGCGACGATGACGATCACGCTGTAGGCAGCGGCGACCAGCACCAGCGCTCGTCCGGCCCGGTCGGCGAACCTGAAGCCCGCCGCCATCGGCACCCCGGCGATCAGCAGCGCCACGAGGATCGTCAGGTTGCCGTGCTCGGGGTAGAACTGGCTGACCCGTTCGGATCCCGTGAACGCCACCACCGGCACCCGCAGCAGGCTCGCCAGCAGCACCTGCACCGGGTCGATCTCGTCGTGCGAGTACGGCGACCTGGTGGCGAGCACCATGGCCAAGGCCTGGACCGCCAGTCCGGCGAGGAACGTGATCGGAACTTCCTTGCGCGGCAGGAAAAGCCGCACCAGCGCGATCGGCGCCAGAATGAAAACGAGAGGGCTGGACACGGTCGCGAGGAAGACGAAGATCGCCACCGGCACGCGCGGGGCGTTGCGCCACAACAAGGCCCAGAAGACGCCGTAGAGCAGGAACCAGTGCAGGTTCGACATGTTGTTCAACGTCTCGGAGTTGCCCGCGGGCAACACGATCACGAGCGCTGCCAGCGCGAACCGCAACGGCGCCGACCTGATGTAGGCCTTGGAACCCGCGAACGCGATCAACGCCACCAGTGCCCGCAGCATCGCCGCCGAGATCGCGAACCCGGCGGCAGCCCACTCGAGCGGCAGCAGCGCGACCAGTTCGGCGACCAGGCGCGGCAAAGTGTGCAGGTAGCCGCCGTAGGGCTGGACCAGGTTCGAGAGCGCGGGGGAGCGGAGCGCGTCGACCGTGAACCGGGCGCCGTCCTCGGCCCACAGGTGGTCGAGCCGGGCCCAGCCGGCCGGGATGAGCAGCAGGAACGCCACCGACGCGCCGAACGCGGCCGCGAAGCCGAGCCACGCCCGCTCGTGCGGAGGGTCGGCGGGCAGCGGGATCACGCTGTCCGCGAGTGCCCTCGTTCGTTCGGTCGTCGCCGTCATCGGTCCCCCATGTCCGTTTCGAACCGGGGAAACGGTACGGGTCAGGTCGTCAGCCGCTCGAACCGGTCCCACTGCTCCTGGGTCACGATGGTGACCTCGGAGGAGTTGAGCTCGGCGGCCGCGAGAGAGTTCATGACCATCAGCTTGTTGTTCACCAGCAGGCCCACTTGGTCGCGCGGGCTGCGGACCGCGGGCACGCCCGCCGGGACGCGGACCGCGACCTTCAGCGAGTCGACCGCCTTCGGGCGCCTGGCCAGCACGCCGACCGCGTACTGAGCCGCGACCGAGCCGCGTTCGAACCGGACGAGCTTGCCGCCGACCACGACGTCCGCCGTGCGTTCGGGGGAGGGCATCGCGAACCCGTTGAGCGCCCGCGCCTCGTCGGCCGTGACGCAGCCGTTGAGCCCGAGCGCGTCAACGCCGAAGTGGTTGATGTTCGTGGGGGCGCCGGACCCGTCGCTGGAGGTGGCGCGCAGGACGTCCAGCCCGACCCTGTTGCACGGGTCACCGGCGTTCACCGGCGCGTGGCCCTCGGGGCTGCGCACCAGGCCGGGGCCTTCCTTCCACGCTCCGGGGATCACGACCGGCTCGAACGGGTGCCGGGTGAACTCCTTGTTCCAGAACGTGATGGTGGTGCCGGCGTCGGTCGAGTGGGCGATCGCGAACGTCGACGCCGCCTCGATCCACATCCAGTCCGCGCTGAAGGCCTCGACCAGCGACCGGGTGCGAGGCTGGTTGGTCGAGTCCACCGGCTTGAAGCCCTGCGGGCCCAGTGCCTCGACACCGGTGCCGAACAGCGGGTCCTTCGAGCGCACGACGTACTGGCCGGCGCCGTTCGTGGCCGCCGCGTACCCCGTGGTGTCGGTGAAGAGCAGGTAGACCCAGCCGTCGAGGTAGATCGCGGACTGCTGGCCGGCGCCGTAGGTGTTCTCGCGACTGACGTCGTTGGACGGGCCGACGATCGCCCGGCCGCCGTTGGCCCGCGCCCAGTTGGTGCCGTCCTTGCTGGTCGCGACACCGATCGAGCTGCCGTTCGCGTGGTTGTCCCGCGACGCGCCGGTGTAATACATGTAATAGGTGTCGCCGATCTTGACCAGCGACGGGTCGCACGTGTGCATCGCGTCGAAGCTGGAGCCGCTGCCGGACAGCACCGCGCGCGCTGTGCTGAACGGCCCGTCCGCGCTGGGACCCTCGCTGTAGAGGATGTCGTCGCCGTTCGGCTGGGCGCTGCCCATCTGGCTGCACCACCACGTGCGGACCCTGCCGCCGTCCATCATCACGGCCGGCGCGTAGTTGTAGACCGCGTCCTCGACCCCGGCGACGACCGTGCCGGAGCTCTGCCGCGAGTTGTCCGTGGTGAGCTTGATGCGTTCCCTCGGCGCCTCGGGAGCGTTGCTCTCCGGCGCCACTACCTGCCCCGCTGGAGTACCGACGGGGTCGCCGACCGCGGCGCTGGTACACGCCGTGACCGCGCCGAGCAGCGCGAGCGCAGGCAGCAGCGCGAGGGGTCGACGTCTCAGGGGCACTCACCCATCATAGTGATCAAGTCCTCCGGACGGGTGAAGTACGTATTCGGAGTCCGATTCATGTCCGGTCGATTGGTCTTCGCGCGGTTGCCTGATGTGCAATACCGCAGCCCAGGAGCCCAATTTCGGCGACAAAGGTGCGCCGCTCTGTGACTGCGGGCACGCCGGGTTTTTCGTCGGCTGGCTCGCTGGTGGGTGTTCGCGGACCGCGCACCGGCGGCGGAACCAGGCGAGGAACTTCGCCGGGTCGCCGCCCTGCCGGATCGCGGACGCCGCGCCGGTCAGCGGGAACATCGCGGCGTGCGTGCGCGCCCGTTCGTACAAGCCCGGCCGGACGCGTCTCACCAGCGGCCAGCCGTAGCCGGCGAACGCGGCGGCGTCGAGAGCGGGATCGCCAGCGCAGGCGAAGTCCCAGTCGATGACTCCGCTGATCTTTCCGTTGTGCCAGCGCAGGTTCACCGGTGCCAGGTCGCCGTGCACGAAGCCCTTCGCCGTGGGCAGGTCCGCACTTTCCGCCCGCCCGCGTGGTGCAGCGGTTCATCAAGCAGGACGAGGAGTTCTTCGTCCAGTTCGACCGCGGCCAGTGCGTCGAGAACGTCGAGGACGGCCTCGTCGCTCGCGGTGTCCGACGGTTCGCCGGGCAGGTACGAGATGATGACGTGCGCCTGGCCCAATGGCAGATCCAACCGGTCTTCGACGACTTCCGGTACGGCGAAAGGAAGATCCAGCTGCCCGATCCGCCGCAGAGCCTGGGCCCGTCGGCGTGCGTCGGCCAGGTCCGCGCGAGGAAATCTCGCCACCCACTCGCCCGGCACTACGACGGCATCGTTGAACGTGCCGCGTGCGAGCTCGGCGCCGGGCGTCTTGAGCAGGTCGTCGAGCGTCATCAGCTGCCCAGGAAGCGGACGACGGCCATCACACGGCGGCTCAGACCGGACGAGCCGGCGAGCCCGAGCTTGTCGAAGATCGCGTTGATGTGCTTCTCCGCTGCGCTCTGCGAGATGTGCAACTGCTCGGAGATGCGGGCGTTGGTCAGACCCTGCGCCATCAGTTCGAGGACGTTCTTCTCCCGCTGGGTCAGCGTTTCGAGCGGGTCGACCTGCGTGGTCCTGGTCAGCAGCCTGCGCACGACCTCCGGGTCGAACGCCGCACCGCCCGCCGCGACCCGGTCCAGCGCCTCCAGGAACTCGTCGACCTGGGCCACGCGGTCCTTGAGCAGGTAGCCGACCCTGCCGCCGGTGCTGGTGATGAGCTCGGTGGCGTACCGGTTCTCGATGTACTGCGAGAGCACGAGAACGGCGACGTTCGGCCACTTCTCCCGGATCGTCAACGCCGCGCGCATGCCGTCGTCCTTGTGGTCGGGCGGCATCCGGACGTCCGTGACGACGATGTCCGGCTGGTGTTCTTCGGTCGCCTTCAGCAGTTCCGGTGCGGTGCCGACGGCGGCCACGACCTCGTGGCCCTCCTCGGCGAGCAACCGGATCAGGCCCTCGCGCAGCAGCGTCGAGTCCTCGGCCAGGATCACTCGCACGGCACCCTCGCGTAGATCGTGGTGGGCCCGCCGGCCGGACTGATCACCTCGAAGTCCCCGTCGACGGCCTTGACCCGGCGGGCCAGCCCGGACAGCCCGGTTCCCGACTCGTCCGCCCCGCCCATCCCGTTGTCCTGCACCGTCACCGTGATGTCGTCCTCGCCCGGCCGCACGCAGACCTCCACCACCGACGGGTTCGCGTGCTTGGCCGCGTTGTTGACGGCCTCGGACACCACGAAGTAGATCACCGTCTCCAGCGCGGTCCCCGGCGGGTCCTCCAGCAGGTTGTCGATCTCGACGCGCACGCTGGACCGTTCCGCCAGCACCTCCAGCGCCGTGTCCAGCCCCGAGTCGTCGAGCACGGCCGGGTAGACCCGCGTCGCGACCTCCCGCAGTTCGTCGATGGTCTCGGCCGCCGTGTCGTGCGCTTGCCGCAGCAACCGCTGGAGCTGCTCGTCGTCCTTGGTCCTGCGCGCCCTGCCGATCAGCATGCCGATCGCGACGAGCCGCTGCTGAACCCCGTCGTGCAGGTCTCTTTCGATGCGCCTCCGCTCGTCGTCGATCGCCTCGATCACCTCGGCCCGCGTGCTCGTCAGCTCCGCAACCCGTTGGCGCAGCAGCGTTTGCTGACTGGTCCCGAGCATCCTGGTGGCGAGCCACCGGTCCAGCGCGGCCACACCCGGCACGCCCGCGGTCGTCACGAAGATGACCAGCGCACCCGGTATCGCCACCAGCGCGAGCAGCTCCAAGGTGACGTGGTCGCCGTCCTCGATCAACGCCCAGGAGCCGTCGAACAACAACGCCGTGACCATCGAGATCCCGACGCAGTACCAGAACGCCAGCATCGTGATGACGCCCGCGCCCAGCACACCGACCAGCCACCGCACCGCCACGTACCGGCGGCACCCGCTCCTGGTGAGCGGGTTCGTGTGCACCACCCGGTCGAACTGCTCGATCCTGCGCAGCTCGTACTCGGCCTGCTGAACCACCCCGACACCCACCGCAGCCGCGACGAGCCCCACCAGCCCGGTCACCGCCCCGATGATCAGCCCGAAGAGCATCCGGAACCACCCGCGCACCAACGCCCCGGCGCTGAGCTGATCATCCTGCCGCACATCACCCACCGTACTGGCCACCCCAGCCCCCGGCATTGCGGTTTCCCGCAATATCGCCCTGTGGTTTCCCGCAATGTCCTCGTGCGGTTTCCCGCTGAAATCCAAACGGCTTACCTCATAGCGCCACCCCACCCCCATTCCTAACGTTGACCCGACCAATTCGACCACCACAAGGGGAAAACGCAATGCTGGCTGAGTGGGCCGTGAACCTGATGCAAACCCTGGGAGGCGTGGGCGCCGCCGTGGTGGTGGGCCTGGACAACCTGTTCCCGCCGATCCCGAGCGAACTGGTGCTCCCCCTGGCGGGCTTCTCCGCGAGCAAAGGCGTGTTCAGCCTGCCCGCGGCCCTGTTCTGGACCACCCTGGGCTCAGTGGCCGGCGCCGTCATCGTCTACCTGGCGGGCATGCTCCTGGGCCGCGACCGCACCCGCCGCCTGGTGGCCCGCATCCCCCTGGTCAAGGTGACCGACTTCGACAAATCCGAAGCCTGGTTCACCCGCCACGGCACCAAAGCCGTGTTCTTCGGCCGAATGGTGCCGCTGTTCCGCAGCTTCATCTCCCTGCCCGCAGGAGTGGAACGCATGAACTTCCCGAAATTCCTGGCGCTCACCACGTTAGGAAGCCTGATCTGGAACACCGCCTTCGTAGGCGCCGGCTACCTGCTGGGCGAGAACTGGCACCGAGTCGACGCCTACGCGGGCATCTTCCAAAAGCTGGTGCTGGCCGCCCTGGCCCTGGCGGTCGCCCTCTTCGTGGCAACCCGCCTGCGCCACCGCCCCAAGCCCGACCCAGAAGCCACCGAGGTCTTCCGCCGCGTCAAGCAGTGACCTCGCGACCTGCCGCGCCCTCAGCCACCTCACCGCACCTCGGCTGGGCGGGTACACGCGCGCCCGCCTCTTCAATCCGCGCAACAACGTCAGCCGAGCAACACAACCTGCCGCCGCATCAGCACGTCCGGTTTCTCGCACGGCCCCGCGCCTTGAGCGCCACATCGGCGAGAGCACCGTCCACCAACTCAGACGGCTTGCGCCATGCCCGCGCGATCCACGACCGCACCCGTAGCGGCCTCGACGGCTACCCGATCCGGGTCAGGTGGGTTCGGCGGCACCACTCGTTCAACCCTCGTGGCGGCTTCAGCCAACAACCCTCAGCCGACAAGCTTGCCGCGCAACACAATCAGCCGCGGCCGCGTCAGCACGTCCGGCTCCTCACACGGATCCGCGTCATAACCCACCACATCAGCGAACCCGCCATCCACCAGCCCCGGCAACCCCAGCCATGCCCGCGCAGTCCAAGACCCGGCCCCGACCGCCGCCTCGACCGGCATCCCGGCCTTGATCAGCCACGAGATCTCCCCGGCCACCTCACCGCAAGGCTTGTTGTCCGTCCCCGCCAACACGGTCACACCAGCCTCGTAAGCCGCGCGAACAGTGGGAAACGCATGCTCCCACCCGCCCTGAATCCACTCCCTGAACCGCGCGTCCGACGACTTCTCCAGCCCCTTCAACACCCCGGCGAACGCCGTGAACGTCGGCACCAGCGCCGTCCCCTGAGCCGCCATCCGCGAAAGGAGCGAATGATCCAGGTGCATCCCGTGCTCGAGACTGTCCGCCCCGGCCAGCACAGCGTTGCGACACCCCTCGGCGGTCTGACAGTGCACAGCAACGCGCCTACCCGCGGCATGCACCGCGTCAACGGTCGCCGTCAGAACATCCAGCGGCACCGGCGGATCATCGGGCATCCAGTCCCCGATGACCTTGCACCACCCGGCCACGGCCTCCTCGACCGCGGCCGAAGGGAGCTCGTCCTCCTCGACCCGCCTGCCGGCACCGGCGAAGAACCTCCCCGGCGTGGCCAGCCACCGCCCGCTCCGAGCCAACCGAGGCAGGTCAGCGTCATCAGCCCGGTCCAGCACGGGATCCGCGGACCCAGGCGACCGCACGGTCAGCACCCCGGCAGCCCGATGAGCGAGCATGTGCCGCCGGAACACCTCGTGCGAGTAAGCATCCGTTGGAGCCTCGGTCCCGGCGTGCGAGTGCACGTCGACCAGCCCCGGCAGCAGCCACAGACCGTCCGAAGTGGACGTACCAGAAGCGCGCAACCGTTCGCCGTCCACGACGAACGAGACCGGAGCGCGCGAGGGCAGAGCGATCCCCCAGATCCTCATGAAAACGACGGTACCCCAGGCCGGGGGAGTGGCCTGGGGTACCGGAACAGAACGAGATCAGACGTCGTAACGGTCCGCGTTCATGACCTTGTTCCACGCGGAGACGAAGTCCTGGACGAACTTCTCCGACGCGTCGTCACTCGCGTAGACCTCGGCGACGGCGCGCAGCTCGGAGTTCGAGCCGAACACCAGGTCGTTGCGCGTGCCGGTCCACCGGACGGCACCGGTGGCGCGGTCGCGGCCCTCGAAGTTCTCCTCGTCCTCGGTGACCGACTTCCACTCCGTCTCCATGTCGAGCAGGTTGACGAAGAAGTCGTTGGTCAGCGCCCCCGGCTTGGCCGTGAGCACGCCGGCCTGCGAGCCGCCGTGGTTCGCGCCCAGCACCCGCAGACCGCCGACGAGCACGGTCATCTCCGGTGCGGAGAGGCCGAGCAGGTTGGCCCTGTCGATCAGCAGGTACTCCGACGGGAGCGGGGTGGCCTTGCCGCCGAAGTTGCGGAAGCCGTCGACGGTGGGCTCCAGCACCGCGAACGACTCGGCGTCGGTCTGCTCCTGGGTCGCGTCGACCCGGCCCGCGAGGAACGGCACCTCGACGTCGTGGCCCGCGGCCTTCGCGGCCTGCTCGATCGCCGCGGCACCGCCGAGGACGATCACGTCGGCCAGCGAGACCTTCTTGCCACCGGAGACAGAGCTGTTGAACGCCTCCTGCACGCCCTCCAGGACGCGCAGCACCTGGGCGAGCTCAGCCGGCTCGTTGACCTCCCAGTTGCGCTGCGGCTCCAGGCGGATGCGGGCACCGTTCGCGCCACCGCGCTTGTCGCTCTGGCGGAACGACGAGGCCGAGGCCCACGCGGTCTTGACCAGCTGCGAGATCGAGAGGCCCGACTCGAGGATCTTGGCCTTCAGCGAAGCCACGTCAGCGGCGTCGATCAGCTCGTAGTCGCGCACCGGCAGGCGGTCCTGCCAGATCAGCTCCTCCTGCGGCACCTGCGGGCCGAGGTAGCGCTGGATCGGGCCCATGTCGCGGTGGGTCAGCTTGAACCACGCGCGGGAGAAGGCCTCCGCGAACGCCTCGTGGCTCTCCGCGAACCTGCGCGAGATCGGCTCGTAGATCGGGTCGACGCGCAGCGCGAGGTCCGTGGTCAGCATCATCGGCGTGCGGTTGAGCGTGCCGTCCTCGGGGTCCGGCACCGTGTTGGCGCCCGCGCCGTCCTTCGGCTTCCACTGGTGCGCGCCGGCCGGGGACTTGGTGAGCTCCCACTCGAACGCGAACAGGTTCTTGAAGAACAGGTTCGTCCACTTGGTGGGCTGCTGGGTCCAGGTGACCTCGAGGCCGGACGTGATCGTGTCACGGCCCTTGCCGGTGCCGTGCGTGCTGATCCAGCCGAAGCCCTGCGAGTCCATCAGCGAGCCCTCGGGCTCGGCGCCGACCAGCGACGGGTCACCGGCACCGTGCGCCTTGCCGAAGGTGTGGCCACCGGCGATGAGCGCGACGGTCTCCTCGTCGTTCATTCCCATGCGGCCGAACGTCTCGCGGATGTCGCGGGCGGCGGCCAGCGGGTCCGGGTTGCCGTTCGGGCCCTCGGGGTTGACGTAGATCAGACCCATCTGGACCGCGGCCAGCGGGGACTCGAGGTCGCGCTCACCGCTGTAGCGCGAGTCGCCGCCGAGCCACGTGGTCTCGGGGCCCCAGTACACGTCCTCGTCCGGCTCCCACACGTCGTTGCGGCCGCCGGCGAAGCCGAAGGTCGTGAAGCCCATGGTCTCCAGCGCGCGGTTGCCCGTGAAGATCATGAGGTCGGCCCAGGAGACCTTGCGGCCCCACTTCTTCTTGACAGGCCACAGCAGACGGCGGGCCTTGTCCAGGTTGCCGTTGTCCGGCCAGCTGTTGAGCGGAGCGAAGCGCTGCATGCCCGCACCGGCGCCACCGCGGCCGTCGTGGGTGCGGTAGGTGCCCGCGCTGTGCCACGCCATGCGGATCATGAACGGGCCGTAGTGCCCGAAGTCCGCGGGCCACCAGTCCTTCGACTCGGTCAGCACGGCGTCGACGTCGCGCGCCAGCTCGTCGAGGTCGACGGTCAGGAACTCCTTGCCGTAGTCGAACTCACCGCCCATGGGGTTGGCCTGGACGGGGTGCTTGCGGAGGATCCGGAGGTTGAGCTGCTTGGGCCACCAGTCGCGGTTGCCGCCGCCCTCGGTCGGGTGGCTGAGTCGCCCGTGCGCGACCGGGCAGCCGCCAGCCTCCTCCACGTTCAGTTCGCTCACCTTGGCGTCAGTGCTGTCGGACACGGGAATCCTTCCGGATGTTCAGGAACTTTTCGCGGCGGTCGTGCACTCGGGGCAGGTGCCCCAGTAGATGACCTCGGCCTCGTCGATGACGAACCCGTGGTCGTCGGATGCGTCCAGGCAGGGCGCGGCGCCGACAGAACAGTCGACGTCGGCGATGGCGCCGCAGGATCTGCACACGACGTGGTGGTGGTTGTCCCCGACGCGAGCCTCATAACGCGCAACCGAGCCTTGAGGTTCGATGCGTCGCAACAGGCCGGCTCCGGTCAAAGCGCGGAGCACGTCGTACACGGCCTGATGAGAGACCGCGCCGAGGTTCTGACGCACGACACCGATGATCGAGTCCGTGTCGGCGTGCGGGTGGCCGTGCACCGCGGACAGCACAGCTATCCGCGGAGCCGTCACGCGAAGTGACGCTCCACGCAACAAGCGCTCGAAGTCCGAAGCCGTGGGCACGGGAGCCACCCTGCCGTCTTTTCTGGAGTGAGTCAAGTTAACGAACGATGCAATTCACTCGACCAGGTCATCGCCGGACGGCGGCCATGGCGTCGGCCAGCCGCCGCACGCCCTCGGCGAGCACGTGCTCAGGTGCTCCGCCGTAAGTCAAACGGAGAAAACTGCCCTGCGGTTCAGCGGCGAACCACGGCCGGCCCGGGAACACCACGACATCGCGTGCCGCGGCAGCCGCCGTCAGTTCGAGGTCGTCCACGCCGTCCGGCAGCCTCGCCCACAGGTGCAAGCCGCCCGACGACCGTGCGACCTCGAACTCCGGCAGGTGCTCGCGGACCGTGCGCGCCAGAGCGTCGCGCCTGGTCCTCAAGGACTGCTGGAGCGTGCGCAGGTGCCGCCGCCAGACCGGCGACGTCACGAAGTCGATCGCCGCCTCCTGCAGCGGCCCCGCGACGTACAGGTCCTGCCGCGACCGGGTGTTCTTGAGACGGATGCCCGCCGGCCCGCGCGCCCCGATCACGGCGACGCGCAGCCCCGGCGCGGCGACCTTGGTCAGCGACCGGACGTAGACGACGTGCCCGTCGGCGTCCTGCGAGGCCAGCGTCGGCGGTGCGGCGCCGTCGATGGTGAAGCCGCGCGCCCA
Organism: Lentzea sp. NPDC005914; assembly: GCF_040629405.1. Taxonomy (NCBI): domain Bacteria; kingdom Bacillati; phylum Actinomycetota; class Actinomycetes; order Pseudonocardiales; family Pseudonocardiaceae; genus Lentzea; species Lentzea sp. NPDC005914. The sequence goes on from NZ_JBEXVQ010000010.1 coordinate 78,083, forward strand.
GTCGTCCTCCACGAGGAACGCGCCCGCCGCGCGGATGATCCGCATGACCTCGGGCCGCCGTTGTTCCGACAACACGGCGCCGTGCGGGTTCGCGTGCAGCGGCTGGCAGTAGAAGAGCTTCGCGCTGGTCCGTTCGAACGCCGCCCGCAGCAGATCCGGTCGTACCCCGTCCTGATCCGCGGGCACCGCCACGACCTTGAGCCCGGCGTCGCGCGCCGCGGCGATCGCACCGAGGTAGGTCGGCGCCTCGACCAGCACGGCGTCGCCCCGGTCACCCAGCCCGCGGAACACCGTCGCGAGCGCTTCCTGAGCGCCCGCGCACACCGTCATGTCGCCCGCCCTGAGCTCGCCGCCCGCCTCCTTCGCGAACCACGCGCGCAGCTCCTCCTTGCCCTCGACCGGCACCCGCCCCCACGACGCGGGCCTGCGCGCGGCCCTGGTGAGCGCGGCGCCGAGCGCGTCCGTGGGCTGCAGGTCCGGGTCGAGGTACCCGCTGGACAGGGGGATGACCTCGGGCTTCGGCACCGCGACGAGGTTCGCCACGAGGTCCTCGCCCGGCCTGCCCTCGCCGAGCGCGACGGCCTGCCACGACAGGTCCTGGCTCGTGGCCTTCGTCCGCGGGGCGACGTAACTGCCTTTGCCGGGCCGCACCTCGACGAGCCCTTCGGCCGCGACGTGCTGGATCGCCTGCTGCACGGTCGCGGGTGAGGCCCGATGCCTCGCCATCAGATCGCGCACCGACGGCATCCGATCGCCCGCGCGCCCGGCACGTGCCGCAGCTCTCAGGTCCTCGATAACGCGGACGGCTGCGTTATCCTCATTCATGAGAGCCAAGAGTAACGTTATCGTGCCAGCGGGGGTAACACTCGGCGCTGTGGGCGTGCTGGGCTTCAGCTTCTCCCTCCCGGCAACCCGCCTGGCAGTAGCCGCACTCGACCCGTGGTTCGTGGCTTTCGGCCGCGCCCTGGTCGCCGGTCTGCTGGCGATCGCCTACCTGGCGTTATCGCGTGCCCCGCTTCCGTCGGTAACGCAGGTGCGCCGCCTGATCATCGTCGCCGCCGGCATCGTGATCGGCTTCCCGCTCTTCACGTCCCTGGCCCTCACCACCCAGACCTCGGCCCACGGCGCCGTCGTGATCGCCGTGCTGCCCATGTCCACGGCGATCTGGGCGGTCGTCCGCGCCTCCGAACGCCCGCCGCTGACGTTCTGGCTGGCGAGCGGCGCGGGCTTGCTGGCAGTGCTCGCCTTCGTGGCGACCGGCGGCGGCTTCTCCGGTTCGCTGAGCCTGGCCGACGGCTATCTGCTGTTCGCGGTCGTGTTGTGCGGCTTGGGGTACGCCGAGGGCGGCGCACTCTCTCGCGAACTGGGCGGCGCGCGTACGGTCTGCTGGGCCCTGGTCGTCTCGTTGCCCGTGACGATCCCGGTTTCCTTGTACACAGCGGACTTTTCGCGCGCCACACCCGTTGTCTGGCTCAGTTTCGCTTACGTGGCCCTGGTCTCGATGTTCCTGGGCTTCTTCGCCTGGTACGCGGGCCTCGCCGCGGGAGGCGTCGCCAAGATCGGCCAGATCCAACTGGCACAACCGGTCCTGACCCTGATCTGGTCAGCCCTCGTCCTCGGCGAACCGGTCGGCTGGCCCGCCATGGCCACCGCCGCAGTCGTACTCGTGTGCGTCGTGCTGACCCAACGCAGCCGCGTCACACAGACGACGGCCGTTGAGGCTCAACCAGTTCGCTGATCCCAGCACGGTCGAACGCCTCGATGAGCGCGTCCGATCCCTGCTCGATCTTGAGCCGAATCTCGGCAGGATGCAGCGGGACGACGGCAAGCAGACTGATCTTGCCGTCGATCTCGCGCGCTTCCGGTGTGCGCACGTTGATCATCGGCGTGACGACCATGCCCGCGAACTCCGTGTTCGGCGCGTAAGGCAACGCCGGGTCACCGTTGGGCAGCAGGTGCCACGGTCCGAGCCAGGTGCCGTTCTCGTGCGGGAACGTCGCCAGGTACTTGAGCAGGTGCACCGGCCACGAGTCGTCGGCCGTGAGGTCCTCGATCGGCCAGTCCGCCGGCAACGCCATCATCAGCTCGGCGAACGGATTCGCCCCGTCCGGCACCGTCATGGCCACGTCGCTCATGCCCTCGGTGACCAACGTCCGGTAAGGACGTTCCTCGGTGGGCCCGGCCACCAGCACGTGCACCCCGGTCGACGGCATCGCGTGGAACACGAACTCGATCGGCCCGAAATGTGCCTCGACGTGCCGTTCAATCGCCTCAGGTCCGCCCATGCCGCCGAGCTTAGGCGGCCCAGAATTGTCAGACCCTGCTGCCATCCTCGGTTCATGCCGATCGAAGTCGCGAGCAAGCGCCGCAAGGTGACGCGCCCGGACGCCGTGGTCATCGACGTGACCTCCCGCGGCCCCGACCCATGGGTGCGCTTCAGCCCGTTCTACCCGCACGGCGACATCCCGGTGCCCATGTCGCCGGGCGTTGTGAGCGAGTCGGTGGAGGGCGTCTGGCAGGCGTTGAAGGTCTTCGAGAACTCCGACGTGGACCCGTCAAAGCTTTCGGTAACCTCGATGAAGGGCCTGAAGCGCACGGTGCGCCGCTTCGGTCCCGTCCGGGGCCACCGCGCGGGTCTGGAGGGCGACCACCTCCTCGACTACCGCACGGCGCGCCACGAGATCTACCTGCCGACCTACCGCTGGGTCCTGGAAAACCGCCTGCAGGACCTGGTCGCAGAGCTTGCACATTCAGCCGAGTCGGCGGACGTCGTGCTGCTCGACTACACGACCAACGGCGACCCCGACGACCTCAAGACCCCGCTGTCCCACGCGGCCCTGATCGCCGACCACGTGAGGAGGATTCATCGCTCGGCGAGCGTCAGCAGGTAGTTCGCCTGCGTCATGGCTCGATGCGCCTCGATCCCGACCGACTGTTGCGAGCGAAGTTGCTCGAATCAGTCTGGGAACGTTGGCCTTCTTAAGCTCGACGGCGCGAGATCTCTTCGACATCGCGGTCGCCTGCGCCTCGGCCGGCGCCCGTGCTGAGCAGACCTATACTGCTGTCCTTCGGCTTTGGGGGTCGACAGTGGCTGTGCGGGACAAGGAACTCTTCAAGATCGTGGACGCGCTCGCCGAGGTGAAGCGGACGTCCGGGAACTCGTACGACACCCTGAAGGTGCGGGGCAAGGTGTTCGGCTACTTCTGGCCGCGCACGCAGACGGTCGGGCTGAAGCAGACGCTGTCCGAGCAGCTGGCGTTGGTGGCCGAGCGGCCGGACGTCTTCGAGGTGCAGTTCACGGCGGGCGGGTTCGGCTGGGTCGTGGTGTACCTGGAGGGCATCGAGGCCGACGAGCTCGGGGAGCTCGTGTTCGAGGCGTGGCGGCTGTCCGCGCCGGATGAGCTTGTCGCGCAGGTGCCGGACCTCGCGCGATGACGCGGGTCAAGTTCGAGCTGCCTGCCGACGACCTGGGGCGTGCGGTGGCCTTCTACCGCGACGTGTTCGGGTGGTCGGCGCAGAAGCTGCCGTTCGAGTACGTGCTCGTCGACACCGACGGCGAAACTGTCGATCCTGCGGACAGTGATGGCGGGATTTCGCCGCGTACCGAGTTCGTGCAGGGGCCCGTGCTGATCATCGACGTGCCGAGCATCGACGACGTGGCGCGGAAGGTCGTCGCGGCCGGCGGCGTGCTGCTCAACGCCAAGGAACGCGTTGGTGAATTCGGGTTCTCGCAGTACATCAAGGACAGTGAGGGCAGTGTGCTGTGTCTGTGGGAGTCGGTTCAGGGGTGACGGAGATCTAGGCGAGAGCCGTCGGCGAACGTCAGTCGCACGACCGGCTTCACGGGCAGACTTGCGCCAACCACAGGGGTTTCGAGCCGCACGGCGCCGCGCGGGATCTCCGCGAAGGTCGTGAAGACGCTGGAGGGCTTGGCCTCGAACAGATGCGTGGGGTAGACGACGGCCACGCGTTGGTCGCTCACGGCCAGGCGAGCGTTGCCGCGGCTGAAGGCGAAGTGGTCGGCCAGCTGTACGGCGAGGCTGGACGGGGCGGGTGCTTCCAGCCAGTAGCCGAGTATCGGGTCGTCCAGCCAGTCCGGCGGGGACGGTGGGGCGGGCAGTGGCCAGCGGAGCTTGTCCTGCGGTAGTGGGGGCATCGGGCTCTGAGCGGTCCAGAGCACCTGAAGTGTGCTACCGACGAGGGCGCCCACGTAGCCGACGACCGGTGGCAGGCCCAGCACCAGGTTTTCGCCGCGCCGCAGCCAGGACTTGGTCAGTTCCTTCACCACGATCTTGTCCTCGGACGAGGCCGGAGGTTCGAGCAGGAACTCGAAGCCGAGCCGTCGGTAAGCATCACGCGCAGAGAAGCGGCACTGGACTGGACGTCGGCGATCTGAGTGCGCGGGATCTCGGCGACCACGCGGTAGGAAGGCACGGGGACGGGCTCGCCCTCGATGTGCTCACCGAACTTGCGGCGGTTGTCCGTGAGGATCTTGCCGACGTCCTTGCCGAAGCCGATCGCCTTGCCCAGGAACGAGGAAGGCGTGGGGTCCGGAGGCGCCACGACCCGCTCGGCGACCACCAGACGCGTGGAGGTCAAGGCCCACAGCCGATTCGTGCGCCTGCCGGGTTCGAACCGCGACAGGACGCCGACGGCCAGGGAGCCACCCGCCGGGCCGAAGACCCAGGTGATCGGCTTCAGGGGCCTTGTTGTAGCCGTCCTTGATGCCCTGCTCCATCGCGAGGCCGCGCCTTCTCCATGACGCCGTTGGCGATCGCGGTCGGCACGTGGCCGGTGCCGCTCATGCGCAGGCCCGCCTCGACGAGGTTCGTGGTCAGCGCGCGGTGGTGGTGAAGCCTGCGGCGGCCATCGAGGCCGGTCACCGTCACGGAGCCATCGCCGGTGCGGCGTGCCCGCGTAGCACCGGCACGGTTCGACCTCTTCCCCAGTTCCTGGCAGGTCGCTCACCACGTTGGCAACGGGGTCTGACATTCCGCCTGACTCCTCAGCGGAAGAGGATCCGGGTGATCTCCGTGTCGGTCTGACGGCCGGCGTCGTAGCCGCCCTCGCCCCTGAGGTTGTTCATGATCGCGACCGTGTACCGCTCATCGGCCCCGACGAACCCCACCGAGTTCATCACCCAGCCGCCGTCTTCCTCCGACCAGCCGTTCTTCGTGCCCGAATCGGGTCCCCACACACCCCACTGCTGCTCGGGGCCGACCTGGCGCATCTGCCCGACGATGTAGGCGCGGTCCTCCGCGGGCACCGAGTCGAGCACGTAGTTGATCAGCCGGTCGAGGTCGTTCGCCGTGCACTTCTGGAAGCCCCAGTAGGGGAAAGTCGCCGAATAACCCTTCTGCGGCACCAAATCGGTCATTCCGTACTTCGGGAAGGCCGCGTTGAACGTCGTGCCGGTGTACTTCTTCCACAACGCGTCCGCGGCCTCGTCGTCGGAGCTGTGCAGCATCGCGGTCATCAGCCGGCGGTCGTCGGTGGTCAGCTTGATCTTGCCGGACCGGTTGCGCTCCAGCAGGTTCACGACCATCGCGAGCTTGATCGTCGACGCGGTCCACGTCATGTCGCCCGCGCGGTCGTTGCGCCACGTCGCCCCGGTCTTGCGGTCCCGCAGCACGATGCCGACGGTGCCCGGCCTGGTCTCGGCGTAGGCCTTCGCGTCCATGATGCGCTTCTGGAACGCGCAGTCGAAGCCGCTGTCGGGCAGTGCGCAGACCTCGGGCGTGGCGACGGCGGCGGCCGGTGTCTGCGACGGCGGCTGGGAACTCGGCTGCGTGCTCGTGGCGGCGGGTGAGTCCCCCGTCGCGGCCTGACTGCACGCCGTGAGGGCAAGCGCGCACGCAACAAGGATCGGACGGAGCATGCGTCGCACGCTAATGGGTCCGATCGGCGGCAGTCGACCGCCATACGGCCGCGTCGATCAAGTTCGGGCGGAAGTTAAAGATATTTGACATGGTGTCTGCTTCGCTTTACCTTGGTCGTGTCAGGTTTCTTTGACATCAGGGGTGCGGACCATGGCGGTCGAGGAGAAGCGGGCGTGGACCATGGCGATCACCGCCATGGTGGGTTACGCCGTGTATGTGCTGATTGTCCTGCTCAACAGAGGTGAGAGACCGCTCACCGAGACGCCGTACGCCGGCGCGCTGCTGTGGACGATCGTGTTCGGGATCGTCGTCGGCATCACGACGGGGATCTGGTTCGGCATCGCCGCGCGCAACGACGGCATGCAGGTCGACGAACGCGACCGCGAGATCGGCCGGTTCGGTGACCACATCGGACAGTCGTTCGTCGTGATCGGCGGCGTCTCGGCGATGGCGCTCGCGGTGTTCGAGGTGCCGCACTTCTGGATCGCGAACGTGCTCTACCTGTGCTTCGTGCTGTCCGCCCTGCTCGGCTCGGTGGCGAAGATCTACGCCTACCGGCGGGGAATGGCATGAAGCCCACGAAGGTCACGAACTCCATCCGCGCGCTGCGGTTCGCGAACGGCGAGATGAAGCAGGCCGATCTCGCCCAGGTCATCGGCGTGACGCGGCAGACGCTGATCGCCATCGAGCAGGGGAAGTACTCGCCTTCGCTGGAGGTCGCGTTCAAGATCGCGCGCGCGTTCAAGGTGTCGCTCGACGAGGTTTTCCAGTACCCGGAGGAGGAAGACGAGTGAAGGCTGTCGTGCAACGAAGATACGGATCGGCGGTGCTCGGTGATCTGGACGTGCCTGTGCCTGGGCCGGGCGAGGTTCTGCTGGAGGTGCGGGCCGCGGGCGTCGACATGGGCACGTGGCACCTGCTCACCGGGAAGCCGTACCTGTTGCGGTTCATGGGGTTCGGGTTCCGCAGACCGAAGTCACCGGTGCCGGGCATGGACGTCTCCGGTGTCGTGAAGGAGATCGGCCCCGGTGTCACCGAGTTCGCGCCCGGTGACGAGGTGTTCGGCACGTGCGCGGGGTCGTTCGCCGAGTACTCCGTCGCAAAGGTCTCTCACCTGGCGCGCAAACCCGCCGGGCTCTCGTTCGCGGAGGCGGCCGCCGTGCCGGTCTCGGGTGGGACGGCAGTGCAGGGGCTGCGTGAAGTGCAAGCGGGACAACGGGTCGCGGTGCTCGGTGCCGGTGGCGGCGTCGGGTCGTACGGGGTGCAGATCGCGAAAGCCCTCGGCGCGCACGTGACCGGCGTGTGCAGCACGCGGAAAGTGGAGCTGGTGCGGTCGCTGGGCGCGGACGAGGTCGTCGACTACACCGTCGCGGACTTCACCGGCACCTACGACCTCATCCTCGACTGCGGTGGCAACCGGTCGTTGTCCAGGCTGCGCAAGGCGTTGACCCCGCGCGGCACGGCGGTTCTGGTCGGTTCCGAGACCGGCGGATCGCTGACGGGCGGGGTCGAACGGGCGGTGCGCGCGGTCGTGGTGAACCCGTTCGTGCCGCAGAAGTTCGTCATGCTGATGTCGAACGCACGCGGTGACGTCTTCGACGAGCTGCGCGTGCTGATCGAGGCCGGCAAGGTGAAACCGGCGGTGGACCGGGAGTTCCCGTTGTCCGAGGCGCTGGACGCCGTCGAGCACCTCTACTCGCGACGGGCGAGGGGCAAGGTCGTCGTCACGATCTGACCGCCGATGACCACGGTGGTCACGTTGTGCAGAGCCGTGATGTCCCGCATGGGATTTCCATGCACGGCGATGATGTCCGCGTCCCAGCCCGGCTTGAGCATCCCCTTGGTGACACCGCACACCTTCGCCGCCACGCTCGTCGCGGCGGCCAGCGCGGCGGCGTTCGGCACGCCTCCCTTGACCAGGTCGGCGACCGAGTAGGGGAGGGCACCGTGTGGTTTGCCAGCGCCGATGCCGCCATCGGTGCCCGCCACGGTCTTCACGCCGTGGTCGTACATCAGGCCCGCCATGCTCACCTTGGCGGTGTAGCTCATGCCGATCTTCTCCCACGCCTCCTTGATGAACGGTGGCGGTTCCTGCGTGACGCCCAGGGTGTGGCACACCGCGATGTCCGCCTCTGCCAGGGCGTGCATCAGGTCGGGAGGAACCTGCATGCCCCGGTCGGTCAGGCAGGAGAGGTGTTCGACGCCGTCCACTCCCGCGGCCACGGCTCGTTGCGCCGCGGCGAGGCTGTGGGCGTGGGCGGTCACCGGCAGGCCGTGGGCGTGGGCTTCCTCGACGACGACGCGAAGCTCGTGCTCGGTGAACTGGCAGTCGCCGACGGCGGTGCCGGGGGTGGCGAAACCGCCGCTGGCCATGATCTTGACGATGTCGACCTTGCGTTCGGCCCGCTCGCGCACGGCCTGACGGAGTGCATCGTCTCCGGAGGACTCGCCGCCCATGGACCAGCAATGGCCCTGAGGGCTGGTGATGGGAGGGCCGGAGCCGAGGACGCGCTGCACGTGCCGGCCTCGCTGGTCGATCACCGACCACCGGTGGTCGCCCAGGTCGCGGACCGTGGTCACGCCTGCCTCGAGGTGACGCGCCAGGCTGTCCAGGATGACCGCGTCCAGCTGCTCGGGGGAGAAGCCGGGCAGCCGGTCCAGCGCGCCGTTCTCGCTGTCCGCGCCGAGGTGGACGTGGGTGTCGATCAGTCCCGGTAGGACGGTCGCGGTGCCGAGATCGACGACCTCGGCACCGGGAACGTCCGGATGGCCCTGCTCGACCGCCTTGATCGTGCCGTTCTCGGTGATGACCGTGACGGGACCGGCGAGTGAGTGCTCACCGTCGAACGCACGCCCTGCCCGCAGCGCCAGCATCGAGACATTCTGAGCGCCACATGCTGGGAAATCAACGATCAGCGGGCGTGCGGCAACGTGAAGGAGTCGACCTGCGGCAGGTCGTGACCGAGCCGGTCGCGCTTCGCCGTCAGGTACGCGATGTTGTGCGAGTTGGGCGCCATCAGCAGGGGGACCCGCGAGGTGACCGGGATGCCGTTGTCCTCCAGCGCCGCGATCTTGTCCGGGTTGTTGGACATCAACCGCACGGACTGCACGCGCAGGTGCTTCAGCACGCGGGCCGCCGGGGTGTAGTCGCGGATGTCCACCGGCAGGCCCAGCGACGTGGCGGAGTCCAGGGTGTCCATGCCCTGGTCCTGCAGGACGTGCGTGCGAACCTTTGCCACCAAACCGATGCCGCGGCCTTCGTGACCCCGCAGGTAGATGAGGATGCCGCTGCCCTCGCGCACGATGGTGTTCAGCGCGGCGTCCAGCTGCTCGCCGCACTCGCAGCGCATGGCGCCGAAGATGTCGCCGGTCATGCACTCGGAGTGGATGCGGACCAGGACGTTCTCGCGGAGCTTGGTCTTGCCGTAGACGAGCGCCATGTGCTCGTGGCCGTCTGCGCGGAAGGCGATCGCGCGGAAGGTGCCGCGGCGGGTGACCAGGTCGGACTCCGCTACATCGTCATCGTTGAAGGCCTGTTCGAACATCTCGGGTCCCCTCGTCCACCTGGCGCCTCCCGAACGTTCAACTACGCTCGGATGCGAGATCGCACCGTAACCCGACCGCACAGCGGAGGTCATCCTGTTCAGCATCACCGTCCGCGATCACGTGATGATCGCCCACAGTTTCCGCGGCGAGGTCTTCGGTCCGGCACAACGTCTCCATGGAGCAACGTTCCTGGTGGACGCTACGTTCAAACGTGCTGAGCTGGATTCGGACAACATCGTTGTCGACATCGGACTCGCCACGCAGGAGCTGAACAAGGTTCTGGCGGCGTTCAACTACCGCAATCTGGACGAGGAACCGCAGTTCGCGGGCATCAACACGTCCACGGAGTGGCTCGCGAAGCACATCGCGGACCAGCTAGCGGAGAGGATCTCCGAGGGCGCTCTGGGTGAGGGTGCTCACGGCATCGATGCGATCGCCGTCACACTTCACGAGTCCCACGTGGCGTGGGCCGGCTACGAACGTGCACTTCGTACTGCCGGCTGATGTAGACGATCCGGGCAGTCCCAGCGGCGGGAACGTCTACGACCTCAGGGTCGGGGGAGACCTCGACCGGGTGACCGTCGCTGGTGACTGGCCGTGTCCGTCCGATGTCACGGCGTTGGAGCAAACGCTTGCGGGCTTCCCGGACGGCGAGGTCGTGCTGCTCGACGGCCTGGTCAGCTGTGGTGTGCCGGAGGTCGTCGTACCGCACGCGCAACGGCTGAAGCTGGCTGTCCTGGTGCACCTGCCGCTGGCGGACGAGACCGGGCTCGACCCCGTCACGGCCGAGGCACTGAACGAGAAGGAACGCCAGGTCCTGAGGGCTGCGAGCGCGGTCATCGCGACCAGTCCCACGGCCGCGCGCAACATCAGGAGCAGGCACGGGCTCGAGGCTGTCCACGTGGTGGTTCCCGGTACCGATCCGGCGCCGAGGGCGGTGGGAACGGACGGGGTCAGCGAGCTGCTGTGCGTTGCCTCGATCACACCGCGCAAGGGTCACGACCTGCTGATCAGGGCGTTGCAGAAGATCGACTACGAGTGGCGGCTCGTGTGCGCGGGGCCGATTCGGCCGTTCGTCGGCCAGTTGCCGGAAGACGATCGCGTCAGCTTCCCCGGACCGCTCACCGGCGATGCTCTGACCAGGGCTTATGACGCCGCCGACCTGTTCGTGCTGGCGTCGCGCAACGAGACGTACGGGATGGTCGTCACCGAGGCGCTTGCACGCGGATTGCCGGTGATCGCGAGCTCGGTTCCCGACGCGCTGGGAGACGGCGGGCTGCTCATTCCAGCAGGCGACGAAAATGCATTCTTAGCTGCACTAACGCGTTGGTTTCAAGATCAGGAATTTCGTGCCGAACTGCGGGCGCGAGCACTGACGCGACGCGCACTTCTGTCCACTTGGGACGAATCCACAGAGGACCTGCGGAGGGTGCTGGCTAGTCTGCGGCCATGACCTTCGCTCCGGAATGGCTGGCACTGCGCGAGATCGCGGACGCCGAGGCTCGGTCGGCCGAGCTCGTGGATGTGGTCCGCGAAACACTGGTGAACCGAAACCGGCTGACGATCCGTGACCTGGGGTGTGGCACGGGATCGATGGGACGATGGCTCGCCGGCAGGCTCGGCGGCGTACAGCACTGGGTGCTGCACGACCGCGACCCCCGGCTGCTCGGGCTGGCGGAGGCCAGCATGAGCGAGCTGAAGAACGTCACCGTCGAGACTCGTCAGGGCGACCTCACGTCCCTGACGGCCGCTGACATCGCGGGCGCTGACCTGATCACGTGCTCCGCGCTGCTCGACCTCTTGACCGCCGATGAGATGAACGCTCTGGCCGCTGCTTGCGTAGAAGCACATGTGCCCGCACTGTTCACGCTCTCGGTGGCAGGCCGGATCGAACTGGACCCGGCCGAGCCGCTCGACGCCGCCTTCTCCGACGCGTTCAACGCTCACCAGCGCCGCGTCGTGGACGGGCGCAGGCTCCTCGGACCGGACGCCCCGGCCGCTGCTGAACAAGCATTCGTGGCAGCGGGCGCTTCGGTTCGAACGGCTTCGAGCCCCTGGCGCATGAGTTCCGACGCGCTGCTGAGGGAATGGCTCAAGGGGTGGGTGGGCGCGGCGGTCGAGCAGGAACCCGCACTGGCCGCCGAGGCATCTGACTACCTGCGCCGCAGGTCAGAGGCCACGGCAGTCGTCCACCACGTCGACCTGCTGGCGATACCGGGAGCTGCATGATGAAGCGTTTTTGGCCGTGGCTCCGCTTGCTGCTGGCGGTGGCGATCCTCGTGGGACTGGGCTTGCGCCTGGGCACGGGAGCGTTCTTGGACGGACTGCGCGCGATCGACGCGTTCTCCGTCACCGCCGCGCTGGCGATCGGGTTCGTGACGACGTTGCTCAGCGCCGGTCGCTGGGTGCTCATCGCGCGCCGCCTCGGCCTGTCGCTGTCCCTGCGCACCGCGGTCAGCGACTACTACCGGGCGCTGCTGGTCAACGCCGTACTGCCTGCGGGCGTGCTCGGCGACGTGCACCGCGCGGTCAACCACGGGCGTGAGTCCGGTGACGTCGGACGTGGCGTGCGCGCCGTGTTCTTCGAGCGCTTCGCAGGTCAGATGGTGCTCATCGGGATCGGGCTCGTGGTGCTGTTCACGCACCCCGCGCCCGGCCTCGACCTCGCGCTGAACGGCACCACGGCCGGGATCGTCCTCGCGGCCCTCGTGGCTCTCGTCGCCGTCGGCTGGCACATCAAGCCGGTGCGGAAAGCACTGGTCAACACCCTCGCGGACGGCATCCGGCTGCTCTCGCTGAAGACCTGGCCCGCGGTGCTCGGGCTGTCGGCCGCCACGGTCGCCGGGTACGTGGCGATGTTCGTGGTCGCCGCCCGCGCCGCCGGGTCGGACGCCACGCTCGCGCAGCTCACGCCGGTCGTGGTGCTGGCGCTGCTGATCATGGCCATCCCGGTCAACATCGGCGGGTTCGGGCCGCGCGAGGCGTTCCTCGCCGTGGCGTTCGGTGCCGCCGGACTGGGCGCCCAGCACGGCTTCACCACGGGCATCGTCTACGGCGTGCTCGCGTTGATCGCGGCACTGCCCGGCGCGGTCGTGCTGTTCCTCTCACGCCGTGCCAAGACCTCCGAAAAGGTCGAGGTAGTGGCTGAAGGACTCGGTCAGACCCGCGAGCAGGAGCTCGCCCTTGCGCGCTGAGGCGAGCGAGGGCCGCCCGATGACGCCGGAGTCCGTGTACGGCGCCAGACCCAGGGTGAGCATGTGCCGCCGGTCCTCCGCCAGGTGGTCAGAAGTCTCGTAACCGGGCCGGATCAGATCGGGGTGGGCGTGCAGCAGGATCGAGGTCTCCAGCTCACCCGCGTGCATGTCGCTGTACGCCGAGGTCTCGATGCCGGCCTTCTCCCTGGCGAACGCCCAGTCGTCCCTGCCGGGGAACAGTGCGAGGGTTTCGCCTTCCTGCACGATGTTCGACAGCACGTAGTTGCCGCCGTGGCCGTTCACCAGCACCAGGTGCTCGACCCCGTTGCGCCGCAAAGAGTCCGCGATGTCGTTGATGACTGAGATCAACGTGCGCGCGGAGATGCTGACGGTGCCCGGCCAGTCGGCGTGTTCCTGCGAGCACGAGAACTGGATCGGCGGCAGCAGCCGGACCCCATGTGCCTGGGAGATCTCCGACGCGATCGTCCACGCGATCACGGAGTCCGTGGCCAGCGGCAGGTGCGGGCCGTGCTGCTCGGTGCTGCCGACCGGGAGCACGGCCACGCGCTGGTCGCGGACGTCGACCGTGGTGTCACTCGGAAACATGCTGCTGACCGTAGTCAATCCGGTGGCACAGCGCCGGAATCTCCCCGTCGGCCAGCTTCGGCATCACGTCCGGGAGCTCCTCGAAGGCGCTGTGGCCGGTGATGAGCGCGTCGAACCGGTCTTCGGCCAGCAGATCCAGCGCGAGCGCCATGCGTTCGGCGTAGGAGCGGTCCGGGCGGCCGACCGTGCCGACCTGGCTGCTGCGGATGGTCAGCCTACGGGAGTGGAAGAACTCGCCCAGCGGCACGGAGATCTTCCGGTCGCCGTACCAGCTCAGCTCGATCACGCGGCCTTCCGGCGCGAGCAGGTTCAGCGCGGTGGTGAGGCCCGGTTCCGTTGCGCTGGCGTGGAAGACGAGGTCGCAGCCGTCGAGAGCGTTGTCCGGCAAGGCGAAACCGATGCCCAGGGCCCGAGCGATCGACTCACGTGCGGGATCGGCGTCCACGAGCTGGACGCGCGCGCCGGGGAACGTGGCCAGCACGGCCGCGATGCTCGACCCGACCATGCCGCCGCCGACCACCGCGATCCGGTCGCCGATCAGCGGACGCGCGTCCCACACGGCGTTCACCGCGGTCTCGACGGTGCCCGCGAGGACCGCCCTCGCCGCCGGAACCGCGTCCGGCACGACCGTCACGGAGGCTTCCGGGACGACGTAACGAGTCTGATGTGGATAGAGGCAGAACACCGTGCGCCCGAGCAGTTGTTCGGGCCCGTGTTCAACAACGCCCACGTTGAGGTACCCGTACTTGACCGGCCACGGGAAGTCGCCCTCCTGGAAAGGAGCCCTCATCACCGCGTACTGGTTCTCGGGCACGCCACCGCGGAAGACGAGGGTCTCCGTGCCGCGGCTGACCCCGGAGAACAGCGTGCGCACCTCGACGTCACCCGGTCCCGGTCCGGCCAGTGTGACCTGCCGTACCTCTCCTTCTCCGGATTTATTGAGCCAAAAGGCACTCGCCGTACGTGTCACTCACAACACCTCCGCCGCACGAAGTCCACTAGGGGCACCTGATGATCACACTTCAGCACACCAGGACATCTGCTGTCGTACGAGAGCCTGCCGCGTGGGCGGCCGCTCAGGTACTCCTGCTGGGTGTGGTCGGTGCCACGACAGGCCTCGGTCCGCTGGGCTGGGCCGCCGGCCTCGCCTACGGGTTCGCCACGTGGGCGTTCCTCGGCTACGGCATGCAACGCCACCGCACGGCGTCTCTCGGCCCCGCTGACCGGGTCACGCTGGCCCGCGGCCTGATGGTCGGCGCTGTGACCGCTCTGGTGGCCGACCGCGCTGGTCAGGACGTTCCGGTGGCGCTGGTCGTGACGCTGGCGGCGGTCGCGCTGTCACTCGACTGGGTGGACGGTCAGGTCGCTCGCCGCACCGGCACGTCGACGGCGCTCGGTGCGCGGTTCGACATGGAGGTCGACGCGTTCCTGATCCTGGTGCTGAGCGCGTACGTGGCCGTGCAGATGGGGCCGTGGGTGCTCGCGATCGGGCTCATGCGGTACGTGTTCGTGGCCGCGTCGTGGCGCTTGCGCTGGATGAACGCGCCGCTGCCGGGCAGCTACTCGCGCAAGGTCGTGGCCGCGGTGCAGGGCATCTTCCTGGTCGTGGCGGCGTCGGGGCTTCTCCCGTTCGCAGCCGTTCTCGTCGGTGTCGCGCTCGCGTCGCTGATGTGGTCGTTCGGCCGCGACGTGCTGTGGCTGTGGCGTCACGCCAGTGTGTCGGTGGGAGGATCCCGGCATGTCTGAGCAGACCACAACCGCGTCCAAGGTCGGCAACATCGTCGTCTGGATCCTGCAGATCGTGCTCGCCGTGCAGTTCGTGATGAACGGCTACGCGCTGTTCACCGACCAGTTCGTCGCCAAGTTCGACGACATCGGCTTCGGTCAGTGGTTCCGCTACCTCACCGGTGTCCTGGAGATCGCCGCCGCGATCGGCCTGGTCATCCCGCGCGTCTGCGGCATCGCGGCGCTGGCTCTCGCGGGCATCATGGGCGGCGCGGCGCTGACCGAGCTCTTCCTGGTGACCAACGGCGGCTTCAAGGCCGCGATGCTGCCGATCATCTTCATCGTGTGGGCGCTGATCATCGCGGTCTACCGCCGCGAACAGATCTTCGGCCTGCTCAAGATGGTGAAGAAGTGACTTTCGGGAAGTAGCGGAGAACCGCGACGTCCCCGACTTTCGCGACTTCCTCCAGGTGGAATCGGCGTGCCGGTCCACCGGGGAATTCGGCGGGATTCACGAAACGAGGGGCCGTCGCCTGTCCGATCAGCATCGGCGCGACCGCGATCCTGATCTCGTCCGCGAGTCCCGCTTCGAGGAACGCCGTGTGAATGCTCGTGCCTCCTTCGACCATGAGCCTTCTCACACCGCGTGCGCCCAAATCGTCCAGAATTTCTGAGAAATCGCTGAAGGTTTTGGTTTCGGCGAGATCGTCCACCGTGGTCGTGCGGCTCTTGGTGTAGACCAGCCGCGCGCCTCCGCAGTGCCAAAACCGCAGCTCAGGGTCCAGTTGCCCTTTCCTGGTCACGACGACCCGCAGCGGGTACTCCGGTTTGCCGTCCGCTATTCTCTGCGCGCGCCGCTCGTCGCTGTAGACGAGCAGGCGCGCGTTGTCGCGTCGCAACGTCTCGGCCCCGGCCAGAATCGCGTCCGACTCCGCGCGCATCCGGTCGACGTGATCGAAGTCCTCGGCGTTGGAAAGCGGGAACCTCTCGGTACCGCGGTCGTCGATGTGGCCGTCGAGGCTGACGGCGACGCTCAGCAGAACGTGCGGGCGGGTCACGGACCAGATCGTAGTGCAGTTGAACCGGTGGCGGGTCGCGCCGCGTTTACCTCATAGGTCAGGAAAGGGGATTCTCGGTGAGGATGTTGCTGCGTCGGACGGCCACGCTCTTGGCGGCGCTGTTCGTGTTGTTCGTGCTCATCGCACCGAGCGACCTGGACAAGTTCACACCGGAGGCGTTCCTGCGGGTGCCGCTCGAAGGCCTCGTGGGCGTGCTGGTGCTGGTGCTGATGCCGGACCGGTTCCGCAAGCCGTTCGCCATTCTCGGTGGTGTCGCGCTGGGGCTGTTCACGGTCGTCAAGATCATGGACATCGGGTTCGACGTGGTGCTGTACCGGCCGTTCGACCTGGTCCTCGACTGGCCGTTGCTGGTGCCCGCCCTCGACTTCGTGGACGTGACGTTCGGCCGGCTCGCCTCCGTCCTGGCCGTGGTGGCCGCGGTGGCACTGGTCGGCGGGATCGTGTTCCTGGCCTCGGTTTCGGTGATGCGGGTCAGCACGGTCGCCGCCGGGCGGCGTCCGGTGGCGATCCGCGCCGTGGCTCTCGTCGCCGTCGCGTGTGTTTCGCTTGCCGTGCCCGGGATTCCGGTCTACTCGGACGCTGCCGCCACCTCCGTGGTGGATCACGCGCGACGGGTTCAGGTCGGGCTGCACGACCAGGAGGTGTTCGCCGCGGAGGCGTCCGTCGACGCGTACCGCGGACACCCCGGGCTGCTGTCCTCGTTGCAGGGCAAGGACGTCGTCATCTCGTTCGTGGAGAGCTACGGCAAGTCGGCACTCGAGCTTCCCGACGTGTCCGCGAAGCTCGCCGACGGCAATTCACGGCTGAAGGCGGCCGGCTACACGGCCAAGTCCGCGTTCCTGACCTCGCCGACGGCCGGCGGTGGCAGCTGGATGGCGCAGGCGACGCTGCTGTCCGGGCTGTGGATCGACAACCAGCAGCGCTACCGCAACCTCGTGGCATCGGACCGGCTGACGCTGCCGCGGGCGTTCCGCGAGGCCTCGTGGCGTTCGGTGGGCGTGGTCCCCGGCATCACCCAGGCGTGGCCGGAAGGCGACTTCTTCCACTACGACAAGGTCTACGCCGCGCAGGACCTCGGCTACACCGGCCCGCGGTTCGGGTACGCGACGACGCCGGACCAGTTCACCTTGGAGTCGTTCCAACGCAACGAGCGCGCGAAGCAGGACGGCCCGGTGATGGCGGCGATCCCGCTGGTGTCCTCGCACGCGCCGTGGTCGCCGACGCCGGACTCCGTGGGCTGGGACGAGCTCGGCGACGGCTCGATCTACCGCCAGATGCCCGCCTCGAACGACCCGCCGGAGTCCATCTTCGGCCGCGACCCCGCCGCCGTGCGCGCCGACTACGGGCACTCGATCTCGTACTCGCTGGAGTCCGTCGTCTCCTACGTCGAGCGCTACGGCGACGAGAACCTCGTCCTCGTGTTCCTCGGCGACCACCAGCCGGCGCAGATGGTGACCGGCGAGGGAGCGTCGCGGGACGTGCCGATCACCATCGTCGCCAAGGACCCGGCTGTGCTGTCGAAGGTCGAGGCCTGGAAGTGGGACGACGGCATCAGGCCGGGAGGGTCGGCCCCGGTGTCGAAGATGAGCGACTTCCGGGACCAGTTCCTCTCGACCTTCTCGCCGCCGAAGCTCTGAGGAGCTTTCAGCCCATCGTCTTCTGGCCGTCGATCGTCTCGCGGATGATGTCGGCGTGGCCCGCGTGCTGCGAGGTCTCGGCCACGATGTGCACGAACACGCGCCGCGCCGACCACGTCTTGCCCTCGGGGAACCACGGTGCGGCCGGCAGCGGGTGCGAGAGGTCCATGTCGACCGTCTCGATCACCTTGTCGGTGTGGGCCGCGACCTCGTTGTAGCGCGCGATGATGCTCTCGAGCGTCTCGCCCGGCGCCATGCGGAAGTTGGCCTCGTGGTTCTCGTAGTCCGTCGAGTCCTGGCCGGTCGCCATGGCCTCGGTGCCGTGCTCGATGAACTTGACCCAGTTCTCCTCGACCGACGCGACGTGCTTGATGAGGCCGCCGATCGACAGCGCGCTGACCGTCGGGCTGGAGGCGGCCTGCTCGTCGGTGAGTCCCTGGGCGGTGAACGTGAGGAACCAGCGGTGCTGCCGCAGGGTCTCGAGGAGGTCCGCGCGCTCGCCGGTGAGGGTCTCGGTGGTGGTCATCGCTCTTGTCCTTCGCTCGTTTGTCCCGACACGAAGGACTGTATGACCACTTGAGGTCAGCTTGTGTCCTAGACGAACGGCCGTTCAAGCGAAACTTGAGCCATTTGAGCCTGACCTGTGCCTCACTCTGCGTCACTCAGTCGAAAGGGGTGTTCGATCGGTCTGGTCCAGGCATTTCCGCGACGTGTCCGGGTGGCTAAGGTGAAGAATCTTCGCTTCTTGGAGGAACCGATGCTGGTCGTGGCCGCGCTGCTCGCCTCGTTGCTCGTGGCACCCACCGCGGACGAGCCCGCGCCCACGCCACCGCTGGGCTGGAACTCGTGGAACACGTTCGGCTGCGACATCAGCGAGTCGAAGATCCGCGAGACCGCCGACGCGATGGTGTCGTCGGGCATGCGGGACGCCGGCTACGAGTACGTCGTGATCGACGACTGCTGGTTCGACCCGGCACGGGACGCGTCCGGTGCACTGCGGGGCAGCCCGGAGAGGTTCCCCAGCGGCATGAAGGCCATGGGCGACTACCTGCACGCGCGGGGCCTCAAGTTCGGCATCTACCAGGTGCCGACGGGCCGCACGTGCGCCCAGCGCGGCAACGCCTACCCCGGCTCGACCGGCAGCGCGGGCCACGAGGCGCAGGACGCGCGGACGTTCGCCTCCTGGGGCGTCGACTACCTGAAGTACGACTGGTGCTCGCCGGAGGGCAGCCGCGATGAGCAGGTCACGCGGTTCTCGTTGATGCGGGACGCGTTGCGCGCCACCGGAAGGCCGATCGTCTACAGCATCAACCCGAACAGCTACCACGCGACGACCGGTGACGACTACCACTGGGGTCAGGTCGCCGACCTCTGGCGCACGACCGAGGACGTGCTCGACATCTGGCAGAACGGCAACGCCAACAGCTACCCGATGGGCGTGGTCAACGCGGTCGACGTCAACGCACCCCTTGCCGCGCAAACGGGTCCGGGGCACTTCAACGACCCCGACATGCTGGTGGCCGGACGTCCGGGGCTGACGCTGACCGAGTCGCGGTCGCACTTCGCGCTGTGGGCGTTGATGGCGGCGCCGTTGATGGCGGGCAACGACATCCGCTCGATGTCGCCGGACATCAGCGCGTTGTTGCGGAACTCCCGGTTGATCGCGATCGACCAGGACCCGCTGGGCGCGGGCGGGCGCAGGGTGCGGGACAACGTCTACGTCAAGCCGCTGGCGGACGGGTCGGTCGCGGTCGGGTTGTTCAACCGCGGCAACGCTTCCGCGACGTTGAGCGCGTCGACCAGCGAGATCGGGTTGTCCGGTGGCGGATTCACGATCGTCGACCAGTGGACCGGGGCTGCCGTGAGCTCGTTGGCGGCTGACGTGCCCGCGCACGGTGTGGCGGTGTTCAAGGTCAGCGGTGGCACGCCGATCCCGTCGAGCACGTTCTCCTTGCGCGGCACCGGATCCGGTCGCTGCATGGACGTGTCGGGACCGTCCACCGCACCCGGCGCCGAGGTGATCCTCTACGACTGCCACGGCGCGGCCAACCAGCTGTGGACGTCGTGGCCGAACGGTGAGGTGCGGGTGTTCGGCGACCGTTGCCTCGACGCGGCAGGCACGTCACCGGGCTCGAAGGTGGTCTCCTGGTCGTGCCACGGCGCCGCGAACCAGCAGTGGCGGTTCAACTCCGACGGCACGATCGTCGGCGTGCAGTCGGGGCTGTGCCTGGACGCGTCCGGTGCGGGAACGGGGAACAACACGCGGCTGATCGTGTGGACCTGCACCGGACAGAGCAACCAGAAGTGGAGCCGTTAGCCCCGCAACGCCGACCTTTTCATTCCGGCCCGTGCGACAGGCAGGTTTTGCCAGACTCGTCGCATGCGTCTCGTGCTGTCGTTACTGCTGGTCCTGACCGCCTGCTCGTCCGCACCCGCCGACCCGAAAACACTGCTCGACCAGTGGCTCGACGTCATCCGCAGGCAGAAGTCCGTGCGGTTCAACGTCGAGATCAAGGCCGAGGGCAACGATCCGTGGCGGCGCACGTTCGCGGGCGTTCAGCACGTCAACCTCGGCGGCGGTGCCATAGAACAGCGGGACGTCACCGCGCACACCGAGTACCGGTACGGCGTCACGGACTACCGCGCGGTGGTCCTCGGCAACGACACCTACCTGCAGCACGACGAACTGACGTTGCCGCCCGGCAAGACGTTCGCGGTGCTGGAAACGCAGGGCGCGAGCTGGACGTGGAACTACCTGACGAACCTGTCCCTCAACGAGAACGACTACCACCCCGGCAGCGTGTTCGGCGACCTCGACCGCGACACGTTGCGGCTGATCGAGCACACGGGCGACCGGTACGTGTTCAGCGCGGGCGGGGTGCCGCACTCCGGCAGCTACGTGAACGGCGACGTGCGGCTCGTCGTCGAGGTGGATGACGATGACCGCGTGGTGAAGGCCGAGCGCACCGGGCCTTCCGCGGACCGGCAGCAGGAACACCGCATCGCTTCGTACAGCCAATGGGGCACCGCGCCGGACGTGTTGCGACCAGCGGCCGAGACCGTCGCGAAACCGGCGGAGGTCGTCGTGCGCGGGCGCTAGTGTCGGAGGCATGATTGCCGAGGATCTCCAGCGATACCTGCAAGATTCACGCAACTCGATCGTGTCCTCTTTGGACGGACTGAGTGAGTACGACGTGCGCCGCCCGCTCGTGCCCAGCGGCACCAACCTGCTCGGCCTGGTGAAGCACCTGATCGGAATCGAGTTCGGTTACCTCGGCGACAGCGTGGGCCGTCCCGGGCCGCTGCTGCCGTGGGTCGAGGACAAGTCGGTCTGGGAGAACGGCGACATGTGGGCCAAGCCGTCCGAGAGCCGCGAGTACGTCGTCGACCTGTATCGCGCGTCGTGGAAGCACACCGACGAGTCGATCGCGTCGCTGCCGCTGGACGCGCCTGCGTCAGTGGAGTGGTGGCCGGAGCACAAGCGCCAGACCACGTTCGGGCACCTGCTCGTCCGCGTCGTGGCCGAGACCGCGCAGCACGCCGGCCACTGCGACATCGTGCGGGAGTTGATCGACGGCCGGTCCGGCGCGGACAACCCCGAGGGCTTCTACGACCTGGTCCTGAGCATGGCGAGCGCGCCGACCACCGGGCCCGGCACCAGCAGCAGGAACGCGTAGCGCCAGGTCACGAGCTCGGCCAGCAGCGGCACGAGCTGGATGCTGACCACCGTCAGGCCGAACCCGATGGCCGTCAGCGCGGTGAGCGCCGTCCCGACGTAGCGCGGGTCGGCGACCTCGCTCAACGACGCGGAGAACACCCCGGAGTCGGCGATCACCGACGCGCCCCACACCGCGCAGAACGCGATCAGCAGCGGCGTGCCCCAGGCCAGCGGCGAGAGCAGGCAGCAGAGTCCGCTCACCGTGAGCGCGCCGACGGCGGCGGGCGCGCGGCCGAACCGGTCCGCCGCCCAGCCGCCCGCGAGGCAGCCGGCGAACCCCGCGACGCCCATCGTGAGGAACACGGTGAGCCCCACCGGTTCGCTGCTGCTCAGCAGGAACGTCGGCAGCCACGTCCACAGCGCGTACAGCTCCCACATGTGCCCGAAGTAGCCGAGGTTCACGAGCCGCGGCTTGCGTTCGCGGAACATCTGCAGGGCGTAGCGCGGGTTGAGCTGGGCGGTCGTGGCGGTCAGGAACGGGCCCGGCCGGACGAACGCGAGTGCGGTGACGGCGCCGAGGAACGCGATCACGGCGGCGGTCACGAGCACTTCGCGCCACGGCAGCTGCCCGAAGACGTGGGGGAGTGCGGAGCCGAGCGTCAACGCGCCGATGAGCACGCCCAGCGCCCGGCCGCGGTTCCTCGTCTCCGACCAGGACGCCATCAGCTTCATGCCCACCGGGTAGACGCCGGCCAGCGCCACGCCGGTGAGGAACCGCAGGGGGATCGCGCTGCCGAGCCCGTCCACGGTGAGCCCGAGCACCAGCGTGAACGCCGCACCCGCCGCCGCGGAGATCGCGAGCAGCAGGTGCGGGGTCTGGGCGAACGCACCCTTGTGGCCGGGCAGGTTCGTCACGGTCGTCTCCATGACCGCGCGGCTCTCCTGGTGCAGCGGGTCGGCGGGATCAGCGCGCGGCCCGTTCTGCAGGTAGCTCACGGCCTTGAGTTTCGGGGCGTTGCGGTCGGAGATGTCCCACGTGCGGACCGTCGGGCGGCGCAGGTAGGGCGAGGGCGCCTTGACCGGGTCGAGGATGATGTTGCGAGGCTCGGCGTAGTCGGAGGTCACGAGGATGTTCAGGTCCTCGCGGGCCTGGATGCCGTGCGGGTTCGCGCACGACGGCGCACCGAGTCGCGGCAGGTTCAGGCACAGCTTCTCGTCGTCGCCCTGCGGTGTCGCGGCGGACGTCTGCGACAACACCTCGCCGTTCTTGCCGAACCGCAGCAGCGCACCCGGCGAGCCCGCGAAACCGTTGCCCACCA
Source organism: Lentzea sp. NPDC005914 (assembly GCF_040629405.1). NCBI lineage: Bacteria > Bacillati > Actinomycetota > Actinomycetes > Pseudonocardiales > Pseudonocardiaceae > Lentzea > Lentzea sp. NPDC005914. The sequence goes on from NZ_JBEXVQ010000010.1 coordinate 100,726, forward strand.
CCGTTTGCCCGTTGGCGTAGGTGTACGGGCCCGGCACCACGGGACCGCCCATGTAGGTGCCGTACGCCGTGCCGTCCTTCAACGTCCAGTAGGCGTCCGGCACCGACCCGCCGAGCGTGTTCGTCGGCAGGCTGATTCCCTTGAGCTTCAACTGCGGGAGCGCGCTCACGTCGAACGCGTAGGTGGCTGCCGCGAACAGCGCGCCCGCGTAGACCGTGTCGCCCTTGTGCCACACGTACTGCATGTGGTGCGGCTCGTTCTCGACCAACGGCCCGACGGTCGCGGTGTTCACGACCTTGCCGTAGCTCGGCGAGCCCTCGGTCGCGTCGATCACGGCCAGGAAGTCAGGCCCCGGCACCGCGTTGGTGACCTTGCCGAGCCCACCGGTGAGGCTTCCCGGCAGGTTCTTGAGGTCCTTCACCAGCGTGTCGGCGATGTTCTCGTCTCCAGCCCAGACGAGAAGCCACTTCTTGCGGCCGGCACTCAGCGTTTGCGCTTCCTGGGTGAGGTGGTTCTTCACCCAGTACTGCTTGCCGTCCGATGCCGTCTTGCTGTCCACGACCGTCTGCACATCGGCATAAGCCGGGGAGTTGTCCCCGCTCGCCGTCACCACGCCGGCCGCGAGTACCGCCACCGCGGCTCCGGCCAGAGTTTTTCGCCATCGCATTGCAGTCTTCTCCTTGTTTCGGGCACGCCGAAATCGCCGTTTCTGACGCAGCGCAGAAACCGGCGTTGATGCGGAAAGAGGGGGTGCTCAGTGAGCGTGACAGAGTGCGCTGGCCTGCTGGCGCAGGTCCACGTGAAGGCGTCCTACCAGGACGACAGCGGTGCACATGGGCCTGAGGATCTCGATAGCCGACCGATGTTGTCAATCCGCCGACCAAAGAGTGGGAGAAGTCGAATATCGGTTCAGGGACTATATCGGCGACCGAAGTTTCGAATTGTCACACTATTCGTGCCGGCCGCATTCATCGTGCGAAAGCAAGTGATGCTCGGTTACCCTCGCTCGCGGAGCGCCCGGAGCCGCGCCGTCGCAACTGGCGTCACGCACCTGTCTCCATTGGTGGCAAGAAGAAACTCCTCCTGATCCCACTCGAGGCCCGCCGCGACGCAGTGCACCGCCGTTCCGACGGCACGGGGGCGCGGCGTCCTCGGGCTGGTCGGGGGTGCGCGACCGCGTTCGGGCCGTGATCATCGCGTGCTGGTCCAGGCTCATTTCCGGCTGATACGCGAACCCTCGTGTATCACCAGCGGTAATTCAGGTGTTGACGTCCGGAATTCCGTCGCTCTACGTTTGTGTCCAATCGGACTTTCCCCGCCTGTGTCCGGGCGTCATTTCCCTGCATTGACAGAACCTGAAAAGGTGATGATCACATGAACGCGCCTGCAATCGTTCTGCTGAGTGGCGGACTCGATTCCGCCACAGTGCTCGCCATCGCGAAGCAGCAAGGCTTTCTCCCTTACGCGCTGAGCTTCAGCTACGGCCAGCGGCACAGCGTCGAGCTCGAGGCGGCCACACGGGTCGCCGAGCAGGCGGGCGTGGCGCGGCACATCGTGGCCGACATCGACCTGCGGGTCTTCGGCGGGTCGGCGCTGACCGACGACATCGCCGTGCCCAAGGGCCGTGACGAGGAGCAGATGGCCGGCGAGATCCCGCCGACCTACGTGCCGGGCCGCAACACCATCTTCCTGTCGTTCGCGCTGGCATATGCCGAGGTCGTGGGCGCGCGGGACGTGTTCACCGGCGTCAACGCGGTCGACTACAGCGGCTATCCCGACTGTCGTCCCGAGTACATCGACGCCTACGAGGCGATGGCCAATCTCGCCACGAAGTCCGCCATCGAGGGCGACGGGCGCATCCGGGTGCACGCGCCGTTGATCGACATGACCAAGGCCGAGATCGTCCGGAAGGGCCTCGAACTCGGGGTCGACTACTCGCTCACGTCGAGCTGCTACGACCCGTCGCCGGAAGGCGTCGCGTGCGGTACGTGCGACACGTGCGTGCTGCGTTTGAAGGGATTCCACGAGGCGGGCATCGCCGACCCCGTGCGCTACCTGGCAGTGCCGGCATGACGTACTTCGTCAAAGAAATCTTCTACACGTTGCAGGGGGAGGGCCGGCACGCCGGGCGTCCCGCGGTCTTCTGCCGATTCTCCCGCTGCAACCTGTGGACCGGTCTGGAAAAGGACAGGCATCGCGCGGTCTGTCAATTCTGCGACACGGATTTCGTCGGCACCGACGGCGTCAACGGCGGAAAGTTCGCCACCGCGGAGCAATTGGCGAATGCCGTCGCAAACGTGTGGGAAGCCGACTCGGACGAGGAGCGGTTCGTGGTCTGCACCGGCGGCGAACCGCTGCTGCAGCTCGACATCGCGGCCATCGACGCGTTGCACGACCGCGGCTTCGAGATCTCCGTGGAGACCAACGGCACGCAGGTCCCGCCGCCCGGCATCGACTGGCTGTGCGTGAGCCCGAAGCTCGGCTCCGAGCTGGTCGCGACCAGCGGCCACGAGCTGAAGCTGGTCTTCCCCCAGGCCAACGGCGAACCCGAACGGTTCGAGCACCTGCGGTTCGAGTCGTTCCGGCTGCAGCCGATGGACGGCCCGGACGTGGTGGCCAACACCGCGGCTGCGATCGACTACTGCAAGCGCAACCCGAAGTGGAGCCTGTCCGTGCAGACCCACAAGTACCTGGGGATCGCATGAGCGCCTACACGGTGTCCGTGCGGCACAACTTCGAGACGGCGCACCGGCTGCCACACCTGGCCGGCAAGTGCGTGAACCTGCACGGCCACTCGTGGTGGATGGAGGCCAAGGTGTCCGCGCCGGCCCTGCAGGCCGGTGCCGTCGTCGAGTTCGGCGCGTTGAAGGCCCGTGTCCGCGAGTGGATCGACACGAACCTCGACCACGGCGCGATGCTCGGAGCCGCGGATCCGTTGGCGGACGTGCTGTCCGAGCACAAGAGCAAGGTCTACCGGTTCGGCGCTCCCGACCCGGAAGGTGCCGAGCAGCTCGCCGCCACGCTCGCCCATCCGACCGTCGAAGCCGTCGCCGAGCTCATCGCCCGCGTCGTCGAGGACGCCCTGCGCGACCTGCCGAGCGCGCCCGGCGCCCGCGTCGCCGAGGTGACCGTGCGCGAGACGCACGTCAACTCCGCGTCCTGGCGCTCCACCGGAAAGGACTCCTCATGACCGTCATCACGGTGTCGCGCGCCGACTCCGGTGTCGCCGAGGCCGCCGAGCACGCGCGGGCGATGTTCACCGCGCTCGGCATCCCTTGCGATACAACGTCGACCGAACGGACACCGCTGCGGTTCGTGCGGGCGCTGGCCGAGCTGACCAGCGGCCTGCGCCTGGACCCGACCCGGCACCTGCGCGTGCAGTTCCCGCCGGAGTCGGTGAACCAGGGCGTGATCGCGGCGGTCGACGTGCCGTTCGTGGCGCTGTGCGAGCACCACGTGCTGCCGTTCCTGGGCCGGGCCACCGTCGCGTACCTGCCCTCGCCCGGCGGTCAGATCGTCGGTTTGTCCAAGCTGGCCAGGGTGATCCAGGAGTTCGCGGCCCGCCCCCAGGTCCAGGAACGGCTGGGGGAGCAGGTGGTCGAGGCGCTGATGGGTCACCTGGCGGCGTCGGGTGCCGCGTGCCTGATCCGGTCCGAGCACGCGTGCCTGACGTTGCGCGGCGCCGAGGCTCACGGCGCGGCGATGGTGACCTCGCACCTGGCCGGCGACTTCACCACGGACGCCTCGTTGCGCACGCAGGTGATGGGCCTGGCGCCGACCTACATCAGGAGGTGAGCTCATGACAGATCTGCTGCACACCGGATACCGCGGGCCGCACGCGCTCAGCAACCGCGGCTGGCTCGACTTCGTGGCTCGTCTTGAGCGCCGCGAGGAGATCGCCCTCGTGCGGTCGCTGACGTCGGGCAACTCACGAGCGCTCGACGTCGGCGGCGGCACCGGCGAGCTGACCCGCGCGGTCGCCGTGCAGTTGGGCGGCTGCACGGCGGTCGAACCTCACACAGATCGGGCAACGCGGCTGCGGGAAACGGGCGGGGACATCGAGATCCTGCCGGGCAGCGCGGAGAGCCTGCCGTTCGACGACGGCATGTTCGACGTGGTGCTGGCCAACTGGATCCTGCCCTATGTCACCGATCTCGAAGGCGCCGTGCGGGAGATCGCCCGCGTGACCGACCTCTCGCACCCCGAGGCCAAGGTCGTGTTCATCGGCGGCGCACCGGACAACGAGCTCGTGGCGTTGCTGAACGAGACCTGCGTCCCCGTCGCCGGCGAGCCACCCGACGATCAGGGGTATTTGCTGGCGGTGGCGGCGGAGGTGCTGGCGCGCAACGGGTTCAGCCGGTTCACCTCGTACCGGACGGAGGCGGCGCTGCACTTCCCCGAGTCCGATCCGGAGGAGCGGCTGCGTGCGGCCGCCAGGACGCTGGTGAACTTCTGGTACGAGGACCACCCGGCCGCGCCCGAGATGCTGACGGCCGTGGAACCCGCGCTGCGACGGCATTTCGCCCGCCGTCCGCACGCGGTGGGCGATCAGGGCGTGGTGCTGGTCGCCCGCCCGTGAGTGTCAGACCTGTCTGACACGATAGGAGTGGGGAGCTCGGCCCCCGTGGCGGGGGGCCGAGTCGGAATCGATTCACGCCCAGGTGGCGACTCAGGCCCTGGTGCCGATTCCCGCGATCGCGCGCACTTCCATCTCCGCCGCCTTGGCGGCGTTCTCCGGCTCGGCCTTCGAGAAGATCGTGCCCAGGAACCCGCACAGGAACGAGAACGGGATCGACACCAGGCCGGGGTTGCCCAGCGGGAACCACGCGAAGTCGATGTCCGGGAAGATCGACGTCTTCGCGCCGGACATCACCGGCGAGGAGAGGATCAGCAGCAGGCACGAGCCCAGGCCGCCGTAGATGCTCCACAGCGTGCCCGTGGTGTTGAAGCGCCGCCAGAAGATCGTGTAGAGGATCGTCGACAGGTTCGCGGACGCGGCCAGGGCCAGCGCCAAAGACACCAGGAACGCCACGTTCTGGCCGTTCGCCGCGATACCACCGATGATCGACAGCACGCCGACGACGACGGCGGTCAGGCGCGCGACGCGGATCTCCTTGCGCGGCTCGGCGTTCCCGCGCTTGATCACGTTCGCGTACACGTCGTGGGCGAACGAGGCCGAGGCAGCCAGGGTCAGGCCCGCGACCACCGCGAGGATCGTGGCGAACGCGACAGCGGACACGATGCCCAGCAGCACCGCGCCACCGATCCGGAACGCCAGCAGTGGCGCGGCGGAGTTCTCGCCACCCGGTGCGGCGGCGATGGTGTCGGTGCCCACCAGGGCCATCGCGCCGAAGCCGATCACCAGCGTGCACAGGTAGAAGATCACCATCGTCCAGGTCGCCCACACGACCGAACGACGGGCCTCCGAGGCGTTCGGCACGGTGTAGAAGCGCATCAGCACGTGCGGCAGAGAAGCGATGCCCAGCACCAGGGACAGCGCCAGCGACACGAAGTCCAGTTTGGACATCGTGCTGAAGCCGTACTTCGCGCCGGGGTCGAGGACGGCCTCGCCGAGCTTGTTGTGCTCGGTGGCCTGCTGCATGATCGCGGACAGGCTGAAGCCGAACTTGCCGAGCAGGAAGACGCTCATCAGCGTCACGCAGAGCAGCAGCAGGACGGCCTTGATGATCTGCACCCACGTGGTGCCCTTCATGCCGCCGACGAGCACGTAGAGCACCATGACCATGCCGACCACCGCGATCAGCAGCGCCTGTCCCCACTTCGAGGACACGTTGAGCAGCAACGCGATCAGGCCGCCCGCGCCCGCCATCTGCGCGATCATGTAGAAGAACGAGATCACCAGGGTCGCGTTCGCGGCGGCGGCGCGGACCGGGCGCTGCTTCATCCGGAACGCCAGCACGTCGCCGACGGTGAAGCGGCCGGTGTTGCGCAGGCCCTCGGCGATCAGCAGCAGGCCGACCAGCCACGCGACGACCCAGCCGACGGAGTAGAGGAACCCGTCGTAGCCGTGCGCCGCGATGCCGCCGGAGATGCCGAGGAACGACGCGGCCGACAGGAAGTCACCGGACAGCGCCACGCCGTTCTGGGCGCCGGTGAACGAGCTGCCCGCCGCGTAGTAGTCCGACGCCGTCACGTTCCGGCTCGAGGCGCGGTAGACGATGTAGAGGGTGATCAGGACGAACACGGCGAAGACGCTGAGGTTCAGCACCGGGTTGCCGGTGGTGGGCATGCCTTACTCCTCGACGCCTGTCTTCTCTGCGAGCAATTTGCGCTGCGGGTCCAGCCGTCGCTTTGCGTAACGGGCATAACCGAGCGTGATGAGGATCGACGTGACGAACTGCCCGAGTCCCAGCAGGATCCCGAGGTTGATCACACCGATTACCTTCGTGCTGACGAACTCGTGCGCATACGCGGACAGCAGCACGAACGTCAAGTAGGACGCGAGGAACAACACGGTCATCGGGAAGATGAACGTCGTGAGTCGCCGGCGGAGGGCACGGAATTCGTCGGTCTGCGCAATGAGCGCGAAGTTCGGTTTGCCGTTCGAATCGACGTACGACAAAGCCTCCGGGTCGTCGAACGACGCGAATCCCCGGATTTCCCGATGTTCGTGCTGCGTTTCGCCAGGCGACCACATCGCCTTGGTCATGTACCCCTGCCCCTCCTACGTGCGGCGCTCACTGTAGCGCTCTCACGTGTGCAGTCAACGCGCCCGAGTACCGGGAAACGGGCAAAATCGGACACCGCATTCGTCTCAAATGGTTGAACGCGAGGTCTGCACGGCACTGTTAACCCGCTGTTGCCCTGACGTTGCGTCATATGCAACAGCGTTCGACGACGTTCGACAGGTCCAGACCGTTGTCGCACGTGTACACCTGGCCTAGGATCGTTCGGTCCGCTGTTTTTGGTGACGGTTGGGGATAAAGTGGGGTTCTTAGCGCGCGAACGCACAGTCGCGCCTCCCGGATGGAACCGCTGGCTCGTTCCGCCAGCAGCACTGGCGATTCATCTCTCCATTGGTCAGGCCTACGCCTGGAGCGTCTTCAAGACGCCTCTGGAGAAATCTCTCGGTATCACGGGAACGCAGTCGGCCCTGCCCTTCCAGCTCGGCATCGTGATGCTCGGGCTGTCGGCGGCGGTGCTCGGTACGACCGTCGAGCGCAGGGGACCGCGCTGGGCGATGTTCATGTCGCTGGTCTGCTTCTGCTCCGGTCTGCTGATCTCCGCGGTCGGCGTGTGGGCGGGCATGTACTGGGTCGTCGTCCTGGGCTACGGCCTGGTCGGTGGCATCGGTCTCGGCATCGGCTACATCTCGCCGGTCTCGACGCTGATCAAGTGGTTCCCCGACCGGCCGGGCATGGCGACCGGCATCGCCATCATGGGCTTCGGCGGCGGAGCGTTGATCGCGTCACCGTGGTCGACCTCGATGCTGACGGCGTTCGGCAACACCTCGACGTCGGGCATCGGCAAGGCCTTCCTGATCCACGGCCTCGCCTACGCGGTCTTCATGAGCGTCGGCGTCCTGCTGATCCGCCTGCCCTCCAAGGAGTTCACGGAGGAGAAGGCAGCCCTTCTCAAGGACAAGCCGAAGGCCACGGTCGGCTTCAACGTCTCGGCGAACAACGCGATCAAGACGCCGCAGTTCTGGCTGCTCTGGGTCGTGCTGTGCTTCAACGTCACCGCGGGCATCGGCATCCTGGAGAAGGCCGCGCCGATGCTGGTCGACTTCTTCAAGGAGTCCTCGACGCCGGTCCTCGCGACGGCCGCCACCGGTTTCGTGGCACTGCTCAGCGCCGCCAACATGGCCGGCCGCTTCATCTGGTCGTCCACCTCGGACATCGTGGGACGCAAGAACATCTACCGCCTCTACCTGGGCGTCGGCGCGCTGCTCTACCTGGTGCTGCTGACGTTCGGCCCGACCAGCACCCCGCTGTTCGTGGTCGCGGCGATGGTGATCCTGTCGTTCTACGGCGGCGGCTTCGCCACGATTCCCGCCTACCTGCGCGACCTGTTCGGCACCTACCAGGTCGGCGCGATCCACGGCCGCCTGCTGACCGCGTGGTCGGTCGCTGGTGTCCTCGGGCCGCTGATCGTCAACGCCATCGCGGACGCGGGCAAGAAGGCGGGCCACGTCGGTCCCGACTTGTACGCCACGTCGTTCTACATCATGATCTCGCTGCTGGTCGTCGGTTTCGTCGCGAACGAGTTGGTCCGCCCGGTCAACCCGAAGTTCCACGAGCCCGCGGCCGCCGCTGAGGAGACCGAGAAGCCCGTGTCCAAGACGGACGACGAGGCCACGGTCACCAAGTGGAACGAGGCGGAGGCGGCTGACATCGCCGAGGCCGCCGACAAGGAAGACGCGGACGACGCGGAAGGCGTGGTGCGGAAGTGAACTCCCAGCGCTTGTTGCTGATCGGTGCGTGGTTGTGGGTGGGCATCCCGCTCGCCTACGGCCTGTACCGGCTCTTCCTGAACGCGGCCAAGCTCTTCGTCTGATGTTCAAGTCGCTCGCCAACTGGCGCAACTGGCGCCTGCCGGTGAAGCTCGCCGCGGTGTTGATCGTTCCGGTCTTCATCGCGGTGGGCGCCGGCGTACTGCAGATCCAGTCCGACATGGACCGCGCCGAGTCGTACGCGGCACTCCAGCGGCTGGTGAAGGTCCGCTCCGCCCTGATCCCCGTGATCGAGGGGGTGCAGGCGGAACGGCGGATCCTCGCCGAGGGTTCCGGCCCGCAGGCGCTCCAGGACCAGGTGCGCAGAACCGACGACGCCAGAACGGCGTTGCGCGGGCAGGTCGCGAAGACCTCGTTGTCCGGGGTCGTGACGGCCCGCATGGACGACGTCCGCTCCCGGATCGGTGGTCTGCCCGCACTGCGCGAGCAGACCACCGACGTGCCGGGGGCCATCAGGGAGTACACCGCGCTCACCGAGTCGATGCTCGACGTCGACGAGGTGCTCGCGAGCGAGTTCGGTGACGCCTCGCTCTTCCGCACGGCGATGGGCCTGCACCACGTGATGCACGTGCAGGAGCAGGTCCTCTACCAGCAGGCGGTCGTGTTGTCGGGCCTCACCCGCGGCCAGCTCGTCACCGCCGAGGTGCGGTCGCTCGTCGAGTCGAACGTCAAGCTCAGCTACATCGCGGGCGAGTTCGCCGCGCTCGCGACACCGGAGCAGCTGACGATGTGGGGGACGAAGTTCAACAGCCCCGACACCGAGGCGCACCGCAAGATGCTGGCCACCGCGTTGCTGTACCCGACCTCCGACGCGCCCGCCACCGGCACCGGCAACACGGGGACCAACGCCGCCAAGCCCAAGCCGCTGCCGATCGCGGCCTCGGACTGGGGCAGGGCCTCCGGCGCGGTCGCGAAGTCGCTGGACGTCGTGGTGCAGGGTCTGCAGAACGACCTGCGCGACGCGGCGAACCGCCTGCGTGACGAGACCAGCGACCAGGCCGGTACGGCGTCGGCGATCCTGTTCGCCAGCCTGATCCTGGCCGGCACCATCGGGTTCGTCGTCGGCCGCTACCTGCTGCGCTCGCTGAACGCGTTGCGCCGCTCGGCACTCGAGGTGGCGTGGCACAAACTTCCCGAAATGGTGGCAACCGGGCGCGGCAGCACGGAAATCGAGCCGGTGCCGGTCGACACGACCGAGGAGTTCGGCCAGGTGGCGCGCGCGTTCGACGCGGTGCACCAGCAGGCCGTCCGCTCGGTGATCGAACAGGCCGGCATGCGCGCGAACATGCGCAACATCTTCGTGAACCTCTCGCGGCGCAGCCAGAGCCTCGTCGAACGCCAGCTCAAGCTGATGGAGGAGCTGGAGAAGTACGAGGAAGACCCGGACCAGCTCGCGAACCTCTTCAAGCTCGACCACCTCGCGACCCGCATGCGCCGCAACAACGAGAACCTGATGGTGCTCTCCGGCGGCGACGTGGCACGCCGGTTCCACCGCCCGATCCCGCTCACCGACGTGCTGCGCGCGGCGGCGGCCGAGATCGAGCAGTACCAACGGGTGATGGTGCACACGGCGCCCAATGCCGAAGTTGTCGGTTATGTGGCAAGCGACCTCGTCCGCCTGCTGGCCGAACTTCTTGACAACGCAACGGCTTTCTCGCCGCCGCACACCCAGGTCTCGATCAGCGCGTCGATCGAGGCCGGCGACATCGTGCAGATCGACGTGGTCGACCACGGCATCGGCATCGACCCCGAGGCACTGGCGGTGGTGAACCACCGTCTCGAAGCCGCGGGCGAGGGCGCGGACGTCCAGGTCTTCCGCGAAATGGGACTTTTCGTCGTCGGCAGGCTCGCCGAACGCCACCAGATCGTGGTACGTCTCGATGCCCAACAGGGCAAGGGGACTCGCGCGATCGTGTTGGTTCCGGCGGAACTGGCACCACGACGCGAAGAGTCCTGGGAGTCTTTCCGAGGGGAAGCGGTAGAGCACCAGCACCAGCCGGCGCGGCCGATGATGTCCGGCCCGGCGATGGATCCGGAGTCGGCGTCGGCGTCGTGGTTCGAGTCACCCGCTGGCACTACGCCGCCTCCCCCCGCACCAGCACGCCAGACGCCGGAGTCGGCCCGGGGCTTCCTCGACGCCTTCCAGCGCGGTGTGCAGCGAGGCCTTCCCGACCGGCAGGAGAGTCGATGAGCACGCAGGTGGACCAGTTCGGCTGGCTGGTCACCAACTTCGCCGAGCGCACCCCCGGCATCGAACACGCCGTGGTGATCTCGGCCGACGGGCTGGTGTTGATCTCGTCGTCGAGGCTGCCGGCGCACGTCGCGCCCCAGTTCGCGGCGATCGTGGCCGGCGTGGTGTCGCTCGCGGAGTCGGCGTCCCAGTGCTTCGCCGGTGAGTCGGTCGTCCGCACGGTGGTGCAGATGGACCGGGGCGTGATGCTGCTGTCGTCGATCAGCGACGGCTCGGTGCTCGCGGTGCTGGCGTCGAACTCGTCCGACGTCGCCCAGGTCGCCTACGAGATGACCGTCGTCGTGCGGCAGGTGGGCCAGCTGCTCACGCCGGAACTGCGGGCCGAACTGGCATGAGCGGAGAAGACGAGGAGCAGGTCAGCTTCGGCGACCTGGTCAGTGGGTTCAGCTTCGACAGCGAACGGATCCGCAAGCGCGGCAAGAAGAAGGCCAAGCGCGTCGCGGACCCCCTGCCGGAACCGGACCCGTACGCGACGATGCCGTTCGACGTGCCGCCGCTGCCGTCCATCGAGTCGTCGGCGTCGATCGTGCGCGCCTACGCCTGGACGGGCGGACGCACGACGTCCGACGTGCACCTGGAGATCGAGACCCTGGTCTCGGTGAACGAGTTCTCGGCCACCGCGGTGCGCCCGGAGCACCAGGACGTGCTGGCCCTGTGCTCGTCGCCGCGCTCGGTGGCCGAGATCGCGGCGCTGCGTCACCTGCCGCTGGGCGTCACGAAGGTGCTGCTCGGCGACATGGCCTCGCACGGCCTGATCGACGTTCACCGCACGGCGTCGTCGTACGGCGAAGATCGTCCGGACGGCGCGTTGCTGGAACGGGTGCTGGCGGGGCTGCGTCGGCTCTGACCGTGCGTTCCCCAGACCGCTGATACGGTCGAATCACGATCTGGGGAGGTTGGAGTGGAGTTTCAGGACGTTGTCCGACGCCGGCGCATGGTGCGCAAGTTCACCGGCGAACCCGTCAGCGACGAGAGCATCCAGCGGATCATGCGGAACGCCGTGCGCGGTCCGTCCGCCGGGTTCTCGCAGGGCCAGGGCTTTCTCGTGCTGCAGGGCGAGTCGCTGAAGCGGCTCGCCGAGATGTTCGAGTGGTGGGGCGGCGAGGACGCGAAGACCGCGCCCGTCGCCGTCATCCCGTTCTCGGCCAAGGACATCTACCTCGACCGGTACGCGCAGGACGACAAGGGCTGGACGGACCGCGACGAGGCCCACTGGCCGGTGCCGTACTGGGACATCGACACGGGCATGGCCGCGTTGCTGATCCTGCAGACGGCCGTGGACGAGGGGCTCGGCGCGGTGTTCTTCGGCACTGACAAGGACAAGTGGCCGGAGCTGCGGGAGGCGTTCGGCGTGCCGGACATCTACGTGCCGATCGGCATCATCGCGATCGGGCACCCCGCGGAGCAGGGCGTCTCCGAGGGGGCGTCGCCGCGCACGCGCAAGCGCAACAAGTTCGACGAGATGGTCCACTGGGGTCAATGGAAGTGAGATCGTTCGGCCTGCTCGGACCGCTGGACGTGGTGCTCGACGGGCGCCACGTCCACGTTCCGCCCGGCAAGCGGCGCGTCGTGCTGGCCGCGCTGCTGCTGCGGGCCGGCCAGGTGGTCGGGATCGACGAACTGGTCGAGTTGGTCGGCGGGACGCGCAACGCCCTGCAGACCGCGGTCGGGCGGTTGCGCGACGACCTCGGTGTGCCGGATCTGGTGCAGACGCGGCCGGGCGGCTACCTGCTGGACGTGCGGCCCGACGAGGTCGACGTCCACCGGTTCGAGACGTTGGAGCCCGTCCAAGCTTTGGCGTTGTGGCGCGGTCGCCCGTTCGCGGACATCGGCAGTGACGCGCTCGAACGCGACCACGTGCCGGCGTTGACCGAGAAGTACCTCGCTGTGCTGGAAGCGCGGATCGAGGGCGATCTTCGCCTCGGCAAGCACGACCAGCTTGTTGCGGAGCTGCGGTCGCTCACCCGGCAGCATCCCGTGCGGGAACGGTTGTGGGCGCAGCTGATCGTGGCGCTGCACCGTTGCGACCGTCAGACCGAGGCGCTGCAGGCCTACGACGACATCCGGGGCAGGCTCGCCGGCGAGCTGGGCCTCGATCCCGGCAAGGACCTGCAGAAGGCTCACCAGCAGGTGCTCACGGCCGACAACCGGCCCAGGGCGCGCAACGACCTGCCCGGTGACATCCCGGACTTCGCGGGCCGCGCGGACGATCTCGACGAGATCCTCGCCGCCGTCCCTTCCGGCTGCGTCGCCATCACCGCGATCGACGGCATGGCTGGTATTGGCAAAACCACGCTCGCTGTTCGCGCGGCGCACCGGCTGGCCTCCCGGTTTCCCGACGCGCAGCTGTTCGTGGACCTGCACTCCTACACCGACGGCGTGGAACCGCGCACCCCGTCGGACGCGTTGCTGGCGCTGTTGACCGCGCTCGGCGTGCCCGCGCACGACATCCCGGACGGTCTCGACGCCCGCGCCGCCCGGTGGCGCGCGGAAATGGCCCACCGCAAGGCACTCGTGGTGCTCGACAACGCGGGTAGCGCCGCGCAGGTCCGGCCGTTGCTGCCCGGCACCGGCCTGGTCCTGGTCACGAGCAGGCGTCGGCTTCTGGATCTGGACGCGGCGCACACGGTCTCGCTGGACGTTCTGTCCGAAAAGGACTCGCTGAACCTGCTCGCGAGCATCGTCGGGCAGAGGGCGGATGTCGAAGCGGCTCGCGAGATCGTCCGGCTGTGCGGCTACCTGCCGCTGGCCGTGCGGATCGTCGGTGCCCGCTGGCGCACCAGGCCCGCGTGGTCCGCGCAGGACGTCACGCGCAGGCTCACCGAACACCGGCTGACCGAGCTGATCGCTGGTGAACGCAGCGTGGCGGGCGCGTTCGCCCTGTCCTACCAGCAACTCACGCCCGAGCAGCAGCGCCTGTTCCGGCGGCTCGGCCTGCACACGGGCGAGGACTGGGACGCCTACCTCGCTGCGGCGGTGATCGGCTCGACGCGGGCGCAGGCCGAGCGGCTGGTGGACGACCTGCTCGACGTGCATCTCGTGCAGCAGAAGGAGAACGGCCGCTACCGCTTTCACGACCTGCTGGCCGATCACGCCAAGGCCAGCGTCGAGGAGGACGAGACCGAGGAAGCCGTGCTGCGCATCCTCGACTTCTACCTGCACAACGCGTTCACGGCGGAGTTCCGGATATCACCGGGTATGCCGGAGATCCGCTCGGCCGTGCGGTACCTGCCGTTCGACCCGCCGCCGCTGACGAACGCCAGGAATGCGTCGGTGTGGCTGGACACCGAACGGCTCAACCTGAAGGCGGCGGTGTACCTCGCCGCCTATCGCGGGCATTACGAGCACGCCTGGCAACTGCCGCAGGCCCTCTCGCACTTCCTGTTGCTGCGCGGCCAGGGTCGTGACCGGATCGAGCTGCAGAGCGTCGCACTCGCCGCCACGAGGCAGCTCGGCGACTTGAAGGCACGGGCGGAAGCGTTGAAGGGTCTCGGTTCCGCGCACATGACCCGCTACGACGGCAAGCCGAACGAACACCTGCGTGAGGCCCTCGACCTGATGCGGCAGATCGGTGACGTGCGCGGAGAAGCGTCCGTGTACGGACTTCTCGGCATCATCGCGAGGGAACGCAACGAGCTCGACGAGGCGATGGAGCTCTTCAACCGGGGCCTCGAACTGATGCGGAGGGCTGGAGCGCCGACCGGTGAGGCCAGCGCGCTGCACAACGTCGGCGTCATGCACGCGCTGCGGGGCGACAACGTCGAAGCCATCGCGAACATCGAGGCGGCCCTGGTGCTGTTCGAAGCCCACGGTGACCTGGCGCGGGCGGGGATGTCGTTGCGGGACATCGGTTACGTGCACTACCACCTGGGCAACGACGACGAATGCGTCGCCTACCTGGAGCGGTCCCTGGTGGTCCTGCAGGAGTCGGGAGACTGGCGGGGAGAGGCGTTCGCGCGCACCGACTTCGCCCACACCGCGCTCGAGCTCGGAATGCCGGGCAAGGCGCTGGACATGGCGCGTGCGGCGGCTGAGCTGTGCATGACGGGCATGGGTCTCACCGACGAGGACGTGATGCTGCGGACCATCAAGGAGGCCGGAGACCGTCAGGGCGACTCGGAGGTGGCGTTCGCGCTGGCCATCCGCGCCGAGATCGAGGGACGGCTGACCGACGCCGTGCGGTTCGCGCAGTGGTGCCTCGAGGCGAACACGCGGTCGGGGAGCAGGTGGGCGAGCGACCGCCTGCTCGGTCAGCTGTGCCGCCTGCACCTGGCCGTCGGCAACCGCGAGACCGCCATCCGCTACGGCGAGGAGGCGGTCCGCTCGGCCGAGGGCAAGCGTCAGCCCAGAGCGGTGGCCGTGGCCAAGCGAATCCTGGCCACGGCCAGAGGTGCCGCTACAGGTGCAGCGCCAGCAGCACCAGCGTCATAAATCCCGCCGCGACCAGTGCGAACGCGGTGTACTGGGCGATCCTGTCCTTGTTCCTGCGCATCCCCGGTTCCCCCTCGGTGGTGTTGCCACCGAGGGTCCGGGAGAGCGTCCACACATCGTCCCCACCGCGGTCACACGGCGGAAAAGACCAGGTCAGATCAGTTCGGGGTGAGCGCCGACGCCGGGATGACCCGCTGTGACTCGTAGGCGTTGGCCCACAGGAGCTTGAGGTAGGCCTCGCCGGTCAGGTCCGCGTACTCGACCCGGATCGGGTACTTCCGGCCTGCTTCGAGCGTCACCACCGCCTTGTCGACACGGGGTCCGTGCGGCTTGGTGTTGTCGATGACGACCTTGTCGTCCAGCCACACCTTCACCTTCTCGTCGGACACGGCCATCACCGTGTGCGGGCCGGTGTAGCTCGCCTGCACGGATCCGGTCCACCGCGCCGAGAACCCGTCCAGCGGCACGCCGGGTGCCGCGAGAGTGGTTTCACGCCAAGGAAAGTTGAGCGTCGGATCGGTCCTGCGCGCCACGGGCTCGCCGGTGAGGTCAGGGTTGGCGAAGTACTCGCCGGTCAACCCGGACCCGTTGCCCGCCACCGGTTGTGGCGTGCGGATCGTCAGTTCGACCACCGTCGCCGTGGAGTTGGTCGGCTGACCCGTTGGCAGCACGTCGATCCCGTCACCGGAAGCCTGCCAGCGCACCCGTTGCCCGCTGCCCAGCACCCGCGCGGCCAGCACGTCGAACGGTGCCTTCGTACTCAGGTGCAGCGACGAGCTCCAGTCGTACACGGAGAGGTAGAGCTTGTCGCCGCGCCGGGTCACCGCACCCCAGCCGGGATCGGCGACCAGGCCTGTCAGCGAGGTCCCGTAGACCGCTTTCCCGTTGGCGCGCAACCAGTCCCCGACGCCGCGCAACGACTGTTGGGCTCCGGCCGGGATGCGGCCCAGGTCGTCCGGGCCGACGTTGAGCAGCATGTTGCCGCCGCGGCCCGTGATGTCCGTGAGGAACCGGGTGAGCTGAGACGACGGTTTGAACGCGGTGTCGTAGCGGGTCCAGCCCCAGCGGTTGCTGGTGGTGATGCACGATTCCCACGCCACGGCGTCCAGGGGCGCCTGGGGGATGTTCTGGTGGCGTTCCGGGGTTTCGTGGTCGCCGTCGACGAACCGGCTCTTGGCGACTCGGTCGTTGAGGATCAGCTTCGGGTCCAGCGAGCGCAGGTACTGCTGCAGCTCGTCGCCATCCTTCAGAGACCACCAGGACTGGCCCTGTCCGTCGAACCACAGCGTCGCCGGGTGGTACGTGGTCACGAGCTCGCGCAGTTGTTCGCGCATGCGCTGCTTGTAGGCCGACGCGTCACCGGTGACGCCGGGGTCGTGCCAGTCGTTGATCGAGTAGTAGAGCCCGAACCGGAGACCGCGGCGTTCCGAGGCGCGCTTGAGCTCGGCGAGGATGTCGCGCTGGAACCCCGAGTGGTCGTGGAGGTTCCACGTCGTCGTGCGCGTCGGCCACATCGCGAAGCCGTCGTGGTGCTTGGACGTGATGACCACGTACTTCTGGCCCGCGTCCTGAGCCAGCTTGGCGATCGCGTCGGCGTCGAACTCCGTCGGGTTGAACTTGCGGGCCGCCGCCTCGTACTCGGGCCACGGGATGTCGCAGCGCAGCTTGATCCACTCGGCGTCGGTGCACAGCGTGCCGTCCGGGCGCCGGTATTCGCCGCCCCACCACGAGTACGGGCCGAAGTGCACGAACATGCCGAACTTCGCGTCACGCCACCACTGCGTGCGGGACGAGGTCAGCGGGTCGTCGAACGCAGGGGCCGGAGCTGCCGAGGCGGGCGGTACGAGCCCGAGCACCAGCAACAAGGCGAGCAACACGCGCACGAGTCCTCCAGGGAGGGTCGGGGGCGGCTGCGGATCAGACTAGCCAGACATCGGATGTAAACGCCACGATCTGGCCCTAAAGTGCGACTCAGGTTGCGAATGGAGGGATCACTGACCCGACCTCCTCGGTTCTGGGCGAGCCACCAGCTGGACGCCCGCCAGTTCGACGAGCAGCTCGCCGGCGGCGTTGATGATCGCGATGTCGCACTCGGCGTCGAGCACTGAGGCCCGCCGCCGGAGTACGAGACAGCGCACGGTGCCGTTGACGGGGCCGGGCACGTGGACCTGGCACTCGCGGATCGCCTGCGGCCAGGTGGCCGCGCCGATCGCGTGCTCGGCCCACAGCGTCGCGAGCTGCAGCCCGCCGTCGATCGCCGCCGGGTCGAGTTGCCACGGCCCGTCCGGCCACGAGAGCTCACGCAGCCCGGCCACCACACCGAGTGCGCCGGACGGCGAAATTCCGGAGACCCGCCGGATCGAGCGGAACGACGGACCCTGGAACAACACGCGCCCGTCGTAGGGACTGCTCCGAACGGCGGGTCGAAGATCCCTCGGAACGGACCAGGGACGCCGCTGCACCGGAAGCGGGAAACGGGCCGCGCTGGCGCGGT
Organism: Lentzea sp. NPDC005914; assembly: GCF_040629405.1. Lineage (NCBI taxonomy): Bacteria > Bacillati > Actinomycetota > Actinomycetes > Pseudonocardiales > Pseudonocardiaceae > Lentzea > Lentzea sp. NPDC005914. Next base: position 118,375 of record NZ_JBEXVQ010000010.1, read on the forward strand.
GATGAGGCACGCCCCCGGAGGACACGAGCATCAGCGACAGCGTCTCGTCGACGACCTCGCAGCGCACCTCGCACTGGTCACCACCGGCGTGAAAGCCTGGCAGCGCGATCTTGCGAAGTGCGGTGACCCCGCGCAGCACCAGCAGGTTCGGGCACAGCGGCCAGGCGGTCGCGGCTGCCGCGAACCACTCGAGCACCATGGCCATCGGCACGACGGGAGTCCCCGCGATCGAGTGGTCGCGCAGGAACGGATGCGTCGAAGCGCCGAGCACGATGTGCCTCACGGCCCGAGGGTCGCCGCGCCGGATCCCGTCTCGCTACCGTCTCATTCCCATTGTCACAAGGCCCGAAATTGGCCCTACGGTGACGCCGTGGACTTCGGGATTCTGGGGCCTATCCAGGCTCGCGACGGGGGCGTCAGGCTCGAGCTGGGCGGCGTGCGCGGTCAGAAGGTGCTCGCCGCGTTGCTGCTCGCGCCGAACCGGGTGGTGCCGCTGGCGCATCTGGTCGACGTGGTGTGGGACGGCGAACCGCCCTCGACCGGCAAGCACCAGATCCAGAAGTCGGTCGGCGACCTGCGCGCCGCGGTCGGTGTGCCCGGCATGATCGTCACCGACGGGCCCGGCTACCGGATCGCGCTCGGCTCGGCGACGCTGGACGTGGTCACGTTCGAGCGGCACGTGGCGACCGCGCAGACCGTGGAACCCGCTGAGGCGGTGCGGTTGCTGCGCACGGCTCTCTCGCTGTGGCGCGGGCCGGCGTTGGCGGGCCTCAACAGCCAGGCGCTGCGGGTGGAGGCCGAACGGCTCGACGAGCGCCGGATCGCCGTGGCCCAGCAGTGCTTCGCGTTGCAGCTGGAACTGGGCCAGCACGAGCAGGTGATCACCGAGCTGTCCGCGCTGGTGGCCGCGAACCCGTTCCGCGAGCAGCTGGTGGAACAGCTGATGATCGCGCTGTACCGGTCGAACCGGCAGGCGGACGCGCTCGAGCTGTACGACAGGACGCGCCGGTTGCTGGCCGACGAGCTGGGCGTGGATCCCGGCCGCAGCCTGCGGACCGCGCACCAGGCGATCCTCAACCAGGACAGCGAGTCCGGGCCCGTGTCCGCGAAGGCACCCGCGCAGCTGCCCGCCGATCTCGCCAGGTTCACCGGCCGCAAGTCCTATTTGGACGAACTGGACGCGAGCCTGTCCGCGTCCACCGTGGTGATCACGTCGATCGCCGGGACCGCCGGTGTGGGCAAGACGGCTCTGGCCGTGCACTGGGCGCATCGGGTGCGCGATCGGTTCCCCGACGGGCAGCTGTACCTGAACCTGCGCGGCTACGACGACGCGCCCGCCACCACGCCGTGCGAGGCGCTGACCCAGTTCCTGCGCGGTCTCGGCGTCGAACCGGACCAGATCCCGCGGGAGGTCGACGAGCAGGCGAGCCTGTACCGGTCGATCCTGTCGAACCGGCGTGTGCTGATCCTGCTGGACAACGCGGCGAGCGAGGACCAGGTCCGGCCGCTGCTGCCCGGCACGCCCGGTTGCGCGGTGGTCGTGACCAGCCGCAACGACATGCGCGGGTTGACGGCGCTGGACGACGCCCGCCGGGTCGAGCTGGACCTGCTGACGGCGGACGAGGCGCACAGGTTGATCAACCGGGTGCTCGGTCCGGCGCGCGCCGAGGCCGAACCCGAGGCCGTCGCCGACCTCGCGGCGTTGTGCGGGTACCTGCCGCTCGCGATCCGGATCGCCGCGGCGAACCTCGCCTGCCGCCCGCACGACCGGATCTCGGACGCCGTCGCGGATCTCGCCCAGGGCAACCGGTTGGCACAGCTGGCGATCAGCGGGGACCGGCGGGCGGCGGTGACGGCGGCGTTCGAGCTGTCGCTGACGACGTTGCCGGACGAGGCCATTCGGTTGTTCCGGCGGTTGGGGTTGTTGCCGCGCACGGACTTCACCGCGCACACCGCGTCCGTGCTGATGGGTGCCGACGACGTGCGGCCGCTGGTGTCGTTGCTGGAGAGCGCGAGCCTGATCGAGCCGCACACCCGCGGACGGTTCCGGGTGCACGACCTGCTGCACCTGTACGCACGGGAGCTGGTGGCCTCCGACGAGGGCGCCGAGAAGGCCGGCCTGCGGTTGCTCGACCACTACCTGCACACCACCGACGCGGCGCTGGACGTGCTGGCGCCGGAGATGTACCGGCTCGACCGCGACGGGACGTCCTCGTTGTCCTTCGGCGGCAAGGAAGAAGCTCTGTCCTGGTTGGACGGTGAGTGGGAGTCGGTGGCGACCTGCGCGCTGCGGGCCGAGCCGTTGCACTACCGCTGGGAGCTGGCGGACTCGTTGCGCCGCATGTGGTACCTGCGCCAGCAGTTCGACCGGTGGCACGAGACGTCGTCGGCCGGGCTCCTGGCCGCCGAGCAGTGCGACGACCTGCGCGGCCAGGCGTCGATGCACCTCTCGCTGGGGACGCTGCACTGCGAGCTGGACGGCAGGCAGGGCATCGGGCACCTGGAGACGGCGCTGGGGCTGTACGGGGAGTCCGGTGATCGCGTCGGCCGGTTCCACTGCCTGAACAACCTGTCCGTCATCCACCTGACGCTGGGGCGCACCCAGGAAGCGATCGGGCTGCTGCGCGAGGCGTTGCCGTTGGTGGACGACAACGTCCGGCTTTCCGCCGTCGTGAACCTGAACCTGGGCGTGGCGACGGCACAGACCGGGCGACTGAACGAATCGCTGGCGCACTACGAGCGGTCGCGGGAGTTGCTGCAGGGGGCCGGCGGCAGCGTTTCGGACACGCTGGTGGAGTTCGCGCTGGCCGAGCTGCACGCGTTGCTCGGTGATCCCGGCCGCGCTCGTGAGTACGCCGAACGCGGCGCGCGGCTGGCGGAGGAGTCCGGCTCGCACGCGTGGCGGTACGTGCTGCAGTCGGTCGAGGCGAGGATCGACCGCGACACCGGGCACACCCAGGACGCGCTGGCTCGCGCGCTCGCCCTGGTCGGTGAGGCCGAGGAGGGCGAGGCGGAGCTGTACGTGCTGCTCGGCCTGGTGATCGTGGGAAGCGCTTACCACCGTCTGGGACAGCTGGACCAGTCGATCGAGGCGTTGCGGCGCGGGCTGCGGCTGGCCGGGTCGCTCGGGCGGGTGGACAACGAGACCGAGTACCTGATCGAGCTGGCCCGCGTGCTGGAGGCGGCCGGCGACGAGCAGTCCGCGGTGGAGCTGGCCGAGCGGGCTCTGGCGCAGGCCACGACTTTCGGGTTTCGGATGCAACGCGGCCGGGCGCTCGCGACGCTGGCCCTGGTGAGCCTCAAGGCGGGGGAGTGGACGCGGGCGCACGAGTACGCCGCCGAGGCCGTGGAGGTGCAGCGGGCGACCGGGTGCGCGCTCGGTGAGGCCGAGTCGTTGCTGGTGCTGGCGCACGCCGCGGACCGGCTCGACGACCCGGCCGCCGGCGGGTACCTGCACGGAATGCGAGCGATCGTCGCACGGGTGACCGGTGTCCACGGCGGTGATCCCGCCGGCGTTCTGTGTGAAACTGACCTCGGCTGACGGTTCTCCGGCAGAAGGGGGCGGTGTGCAGATCGGCCTTTTCCCGCGCCCGCACCAGCTGCCGGCTGCCGTCTCGGACTTCGTGGGACGCGAGGAGCTCCTCCAGTCCGTTGTGGACCTGCTCACCCCGTTGCCGCAGGTCGTACTGCTGACAGGGCCTGTCGGGACGGGCAAGACGACGCACGCCGTGCACGCCGCGCACAGGGTGGCGAACGGGCATTTCCCCGACGGCCAGCTGTTCGTGCGGCTGCGTGGTTGCACCCCGTACGAGGTGCTGGGCCGTTTCCTCAGTTCGTTCGGGTTGTCCGTTCCGGGAGATTTCGCCGCCCGGCTCAGCGCGTATCGAGACGCTGTTGCACACCAGTCACTTCTGCTGGTTCTGGACGACGCGACGAGCGTGGAGCAGGTGACCGCGCTGCTGCCGCACTCGCCGGGATGCGCGGTGCTGGTGACGTCGCGGCACCGGTTGCGGCTGCCGCACGTGATCGACGTCGGCCCGGTGGAGCCCGCCCAGGCGATCGCGTTGCTGGGCAAGCAGATCGGTGTCTCACGGGTGTCCGGCGAGGCTTCGTCCGCCGACGCCCTGGTGTCGATCCTGGACGGCTCGCCGCTGGCGTTGCGGATCGCCGGGGCCCGGCTGGCGGCCCGTCCGCACTGGCCGATCTCGCTGCTGGTCGACCAGCTGTCCGGTCCGCACGGGTGCCTGGACGCGTTGACGCACGGCGGGTTGTCCGTCCGGGCACGGCTGGAGGAGACGGCCGGGGATCTGAGCCTGCACGCTCGCCGGCTGCTGGGGCTGCTCGCCGGCGTGGGGGCGCGGCGGTTGCCTTCCTGGGCGCCGGTGGCGGTGTTCGGGGACGGGCGCGGACAGTCCGCTGTGGACGAACTGGTGTCGTCGCATCTCGTCTCGGTGTCCGGCGGGGACTACGTCGTGCCGCCGCTGGTTCGGGAGTTCGCCGCGCAGGCTTCTCCCGAGGCTCTGCAGAGAGTGCTGGGCGGGTGGCTCCACCTGCTGGACCACGCGCGTTCGGCGTTGTACGGCGGTGACTTCTCCATCGTGCGCGGGTCGGCGGTGCGTGAGGTGGTGCGGCCCGATCCGCTGCTGCGGACTGATCCGCTGGCGTGGCTGGAGGCTTCGTCGTCGAGCCTGTGCGAGGCAGTGGAGCTCGCGGCTTCGGCCGGGTTGGACGAGCTGAGCTGGGAGCTGGCGCATCGGCTGGTGACGCTGTTCGAGACGTGCAGCGACTACGACGGCTGGCAGCGGACGCACGATGTCGCGCTTGCGGCATGTTCGGCCAATGTGCGCGGCACGGCCGTGCTGCGGTGCTCGCTCGCGTCGTTGCACATCAGTCAGAGTCGCTACGACATCGCGCGCGAGATGACCGTGCTCGCCAAGGACGTCTTCGAGGATCTCGGTGATCTCGCCGGGCTCGGGCTGGCGTACCGCAACCTCGGGATCGTGTCGCGGTCGTCCGGTCAGTTCGTGGAGACCCGCCGGTGGTACCAGCGAGGTCTGGCGGTGTACGAGCGCCTCGGTGACCCCGTGGGGCAGGCGTCGGTGCTGCAGAACCTGGCGCAGGTCGACCTCTACGACGGCGATCCCGCCGGGGCGCTGGCACGGCTCAGAGCCGCTTTGCACGTGTGCGACCGGGTTTTCCCTCAGCGGGTGCTGGCACAGATCAACTACCGGCTGGGCAAGCTGCTGTCAGCCGTCGGTCAGCACGACCAGGCCTTCGACGCGCTGACCGCGGCCCTGGACCTGGCACGGTCGGCGCGAGATCGCCGCGGCGAGAGCTTCGTGCTGTACCTGTTGGGCTGCACCGAGTTCTCGCGTGGCCGGCTCGGTTCCGCCCGCACCTTCCTGCACGACGCCGCTGCCATCTGCGAGTCCAACTTCGACGTCGTGGGCGCCGCACGAGCCCGCCTGGAACTCGCGAGCCTGTACCGCGCGTGTGGCGAAACTCAACTCGCGGGCGAGCTGGAAGCAACGGCTCGTGCGGTTTACTCGGAATTCGGGTTGAAACCGGCGATGGGTGATTTGATCTTCCAGATGTGATGTCGCTGTGAGGTATTGCTCCAACCGAGTGCTTGGCTGACCCGTAAGATTCCGTTAGGGTCGCATTCGCGAGCAATTGGCAGGGTTGATGACGTTACCGAAAATCGCCCGAAAATTGATCAAAAATTAGCCACTTGTTCGATTGCAACCAAAACGCTGCTCCGTCCGGGTGGTGCCTTGCACGAGGGGACCAGTGGGTCCTCACCCTCCGGGGCGGTGGTCACGGAGACGTGTGCGTGCAGTGGTGCGGGGTCGGCCAAAAGGGGCTTGCGAGTCGTGAGAATCGGACCAGTCTTGTCTAATGGCATCGCCGGGCTCCGTCCGGCGGACAGTGGCCTCGACGCGGGGGTGGAACGCACCATGGGTGGTGTCCCGACGTTTCCCCACGGCAGGCCACTGACGTGGGCGGACCTGGAGGCGATGCCTGATGACGGGCACCGTTTCGAACTCGTCGACGGGGTGCTCGTCATGAGCCCCTCGCCCCGCCCAGTGCACCAGCGGGTCGTCGCCCGGCTCCTGGTGGCGCTGACGGCTGTCTGCCCACCGGAGCTGGAAGTACTCCCCGCTCCGGTCGACGTGGTGCTCGCCGACGACACGGTCTTCATCCCCGACCTGGTGGTGGGCCGGCGCGAGCAGTTCACGAAGCAGGCGCTCATGGGACCGCCCGTGCTGGCGGTCGAGGTCCTGTCGCCCCGCACGCGACACGTGGACCTGGAACTAAAGCGGGCGAAGTTCCAGGAAGTCGGCTGCGAGAACTACTGGATGATCGACTACGACTCGCCGTGGATGCGCTGCCTGCACCTGGAGAACGGCGTGTACGTGGAACAGGCCCGGTCCGATGGTGAGGAGATCGTCGAGCTGCAGTTCCCGTTCGCGGTGAAGCTCAGCGCGCAATCCCTGGTTCGCTGACGATCACATTCCGAATTTCGAACTGAGCCACGCGCGGGTCGCCTCGCGGTAGGCGGCCGCGTTCCGGTGCAACGCGAGAGAATGCCCGGCGCCGGACAGCACGTAGGTTTCCAGCTGCGCCTCCGGCCGGTAGTACGGGGCCTCCTGGGCACGCAGGCTCTGAGCGTTCGAGCAGTCGCGCAACGCCAGCCCACCGCAGAACAGCACGTCGTCGGTGCCGACGGCGTTGAACACCGGCACGTCGATCCCGTACGTCGTGGGCAGCACGATGCCGAACACGGCCACGGTTCCCATGCCCGGCACGGAAAGCTGGTCCTTGGTCGCCTCGTCCGCGGTCACCACGAGCTGCTCGGCGTCGTCCATCGCGTAGAACAACCCGGCCCGCGCACCCGGCCGCGTCGTGAAGTACAGCGGGTCGCTGCCGAGGTGCCCGAGCAGGTTGTCCAGGAACACCGGCTGAAGTCCCAGCGCCGCACCGAGAGCGAGCACCGGAACGGCGGGCATGTGCGTCATGCCGGAAAGCACCACGCCGTCGACGTCGTGGTAGGTCGCGGCCTCCATCGCCACGATGCCCGACCCGACGGAGTGCCCGACGATCACGACCTTCTGGTAGGCCGTCCCGCCGACGTGCCCTGCGCGCAGGTGTTGCACGACCTCGTGCAGGTTCCGCGCCTCGAGGGAAATCAGCAACGGCAGGCTCGGCGGATGCGTCGAGGCACCAGTGCCGAGCCGGTCGACCGCGAACGTCGCGCGGCCTGCGCGGGCCATGTCGCGTTGGTACGAATAGGACTCCGGCACACCCGGCATGTCCCAGTACGCGCGGTTGTACGTGCCGCCGTGCACCAGAAGCTGAACCGCTTGAGGGTTCGCGCCCGCGGGCCTGCACAGCTGACCGGAGATCGTCGCGGTACCGGACGGGCCGGAGACCGGCACCGTCGTGATCGAACACTCGGCACCGGAAGCATGCGCGGCAGGCGTCAGCGACGTCATTGCCAGCACCGCGGCAAGAACGGGGAGCAGTTTCACGCTTTTCTCCTAGTGGCCACCATCGGCAGCTGGTTGGGCTGCATGGTCGCCTTCACCTGGGCGTAAACGCGTTGTCCCGCAACGGGAACGAGATCCCACCGGGTGGCGATCGTTGCGGCGGCGATCGCGATCTCCGTGTGGGCGAGGAAATGTCCTGGGCAGAACCGGGAACCCGCGCCGAACGGGATGAACGCGCCCTTGGGCACGGACACGGCCCGGGAGGGTTCCCAGCGGTCGGGGTCGAAGCCGTCCGGGTCGGGGAACCAGCGGGGGTCGCGGTGCAGAGTGTGTTGTGAGACCGCGATCTCCGAGCCCTTCCGCACGAGCACGCCACCGATCTCGACGTCCTCGCGGGCCCGGCGCATCAGGATGATCGGCGGAGTGCGGCGCAGCACCTCGTTGATGATCCGGCCGGTGTACTCGAGCTTCGCCACGTCCTCGAACGTCGCCGGCCGGTCACCGAGCACGGCGTCGACCTCGGCGTGGAACCGTGCGCGAACGTCCGGCCGCGTGCCGACCTCGTGGAAGAACCACGCCAGCGCCACGGCCGTCGTCTCCGCGCCGGTGGTGAGGATCGTGACGACCTCGTCGTGGATCTGCTCGTCGGTCATCGCCTCGCCGGTGTCCGCGTCACGCGCGGCGAGCAGTGCCGACAGCAGGTCACCGTGGTCGGTGCCTTCCTTCCTGGCGCCGACGACGACCTCGGGGATGATCTTGCGCAACCGAGCGGCGGCCTCGTCGAACTCGCGGTTCGCCTTGAGCGGCAGCTTTTCCACGAACGACGGTGAGAACGCGCGCACCAGCACGTGCTTGAGCATGATCGGGACGGAGTGCTTGATCTCGGCCAGCACCCAGGGGCCGAGGTCCGCGGAGAACAGCGTGCGGCCGGCGACGGTCATCACGAAGTCCTGCATCACCGCGTCGAACTCGAGCCGCTGACCGTCGTGCCACGAGTCGCGCAGCTCTGCCGCCAGCGTCGTGATCACGCTCTCCGCGTACGTCGAGACCCGGCCGCGGCTGAACGCGGGCAACATCATCCGGCGCTGCCGCTGGTTGAACGCGCCGTTCGAGGTCGCGAGCCCGTTGCCGAACAGCGGGCGCATCTTGTCGAACACGATGCCCTTGTCGAACTTGTCCGACGTGAGCAGCTCCATCGCCAGCGCGGGGGTCGTGACCAGGTACACCGGTAGGGGACCGAGGAAGACCCTGACCACGTCACCCTTCGCGGGTAACGACGCCAGGAACTCGACCGGCGACCTGAGCAGCGTGACGGTGTGCCCGATGAGAGGCCATCGGCCCGGCACCGTCGTGACGCTCGGCATCACCATCACCCTCTCGTGCGACCCCGAACAACCTAGGGCTCTGGCGCCAGTGGTGGCGAGCAGATACACACGATCGGATGCTGATGCGCTCGTCCGATCTGGTGTGCGGACGTACGCTCGGTCCGTGAGCAGCGACCTCGGCTGGGTCCCACCAGGTGTGGACACGACGGTGCCGTCACCGGCACGGGTGTACGACTACTGGCTCGGCGGTGGCCACAACTTCGCCCCCGACAGGGTGCTGGCCGAGAGGATCCTGCAGATCATGCCCGGCGTCCGGGACGCGGCACGGCTGAACAGGTCGTTCCTGCGCAGGGCCGCGCTGCACATGGTCGAGCGGGGCGTCCGGCAGTTCCTCGACATCGGCTCCGGCATCCCGACGGTCGGCAACCTCCACGAGATCGTGCAGGCGGAGGCCCCGGACGCCCGCGTCGTCTACGTGGACAGGGACGAGGTGGCGGTCGCGCACAGCGAGCTGATCCTGGCCGGCAACGGCAACACCGACGTCGTGCAGGCGGACCTGCGCGACCTCGACGCGATCTTCGACGCCGACCCGGTCCGCAAGCTCATCGACCTCGACCAGCCAGTCGGCCTGTTCATGTTGCTGGTGCTGCACTTCGTCCCGGACGAGTGGGACCCGGCGGCGATCGTCGGCGCGTACCGCGACCGTCTCGTGCCCGGCAGCTTCCTCGCGTTGTCGCACGCGTCGGCCGAGGCGAAGCCCGCCGGCATGGACGAGGCCGTGCAGGCCTACAACGTCAAGAGCTCCCAGAACCAGGCCTTCCCGCGCACGCACGACCAGGTGCTGGCGTTCTTCGGCGGGTTCGACCTGGTGGAGCCGGGTCTCGTCAACTGCCCGTCGTGGCGCCCGGACGGCGAGGGCGACTTCGCGGCGAACCCGGAGATCAACGAGATCCCGTTCGCGGGAGTCGCTGTCAGGCCCTGACAACCGCTGACGACGGATGGTCAGCCGACGGTCAGCGCCGGTCGGCACCTTGTGAGCAACACCGACTCACAGGGGGCAACACCATGAAGAACGTCCTGATCTCCGGCGCCAGCATCGGCGGACCCGCGCTCGCCTACTGGCTGCGCCGCTACGGCTTCAACGTCACCGTGGTCGAGCGCTACCGCGGCATGCGACCCGGCGGCCAGGCCATCGACGTCCGCGGCCCGGCGCTGGAGGTCGTCGAGCGAATGGGCCTCGGCGAGCAGCTGCGGTCGTTCGACACGAACATGCGCGGCATGAACGTCATCGACGACGACGGCAACGAGCTGTTCAGCTCGACCACGCACACCCTGAGCGGCGGCGACCTCGCCAGCCCCGACGTCGAGCTGCTGCGCGACGACCTCGCCCGGATGATCTTCGACGCCGTGGAGGGCGTGGAGTACCTGTTCGACGACACGATCACCTCGATCGACGGCACCCGCGTCACCTTCGAGAAGGCCGAGCCCCGCGACTTCGACGTCATCGTCGGCGCGGACGGCCTGCACTCCAACGTGCGTCGGCTCGCCTTCGGGCCGGAGTCGGACTTCATCAGCCACCTCGGCATGAACCTCGCCGTCTTCACCGCGCCGAACTTCCTGAACCTCGACCACTGGCAGACGTTCCAGCAGGGCGAGATCGTCGGTGGCGGCATCATGAGCGCCCGCGCCAACGCGGAATGCCGTGTCTACATGGGCTTCAACGGCCAGGTCGACTTCGACTACCGCGACGTCGAGGCGCAGCGGCAGTTGATCGCCGAGAAGTTCGCCGACGCCAAGTGGGTGTGGCAGACCGCGCTGAAGCACATGTGGGAGGCGCCGGACTTCCACTTCGACGCGATGGCCCAGATCCGCATGGAGACCTGGTCGAAGGGCAACGTGGTGCTGCTCGGCGACGCCGGCTACTGCGGTTCGCCGATGTCCGGTCAGGGCACCAGCATGGCGCTGGTCGGCGCGTACATCCTCGCTGGAGAGCTCCGCGACAACCCGGAGATCGCCTTCCAGCGCTACGAGGAGATCCTGCGGCCGTACGTGACGGCCAACCAGGACATGGCGCTGAAGAACCTGGAGCGGGGCGGGGCGCCCGGCGACGACTTCGCCGAGGTGGTCAACAGCCTCACGCTCCCCACGTACTGAACAGGTTCTCGATCGCGGCGGCGACCTCCGGGTCGTCGCCGCGATCGGCGTCCTCCCAGGCGTGTGACGCGGTTGACGTTCCAGTAGCAGCTGGCGGCCTTCCCCTTGCGGGACAGGCGTTCCACCTGCCGGGAGCAGACCCAGTTGTTGTCCTCCACGACGACCACGTCACCACCGCCGTGCGGCTGGTGGTGACGGGTCCCGTGCCGCGGACGTCCGGGAAAGCCGTGTTTCAGTCGTCCACGTGAACCTGGCCGGCCGCGCGGCACCGGTCGTTGACCGTCGAGTGGTAGACGAACAACGTGGTGTCGGGGAACGTGAGCCGGTAGGTCTGGCCCGGCCGCTTGAGGCCGCTGTCCGGGCCGCCGAGGTACCTGCACGGCTGGGGCGGGGTGAGCCCCTTGCGGACACGTCCCAGGCCGGGGCCGCGGAACACCCACTTCACGCTGTCACCCGGCTTGATGTAGATGACCTCCGGCTTGAACTCGTCGCCGATGAGCTCGACGACGTGCGTCTTGCCGGGCGTGGCGTCGGCGGCCGGGACCACCACGGCCGCGAGTGCCAGGGTGAGCGGGAGCAGAAGTGTGCGCATGTGCCTCTCCGATGTCGAACCGAGGAGCGGCGGATCTCCATGATCCCAGCAGACATCGGAGGTGTCCACGGATTGGCTCAGACCATTGACGACAAAAGGGATTTGTAGCCAGGCTGAGAACGGGTCGCCGCCCCTCGGCTCTTAAGGAGGAGTCGTGAGAACTCGCGTTCTCGCCGCAGTCATCGCTGTCAGCGCGGCGCTCTCCGTGAGTGCGCAGTCGCAAGCCGCCGAACCACTGCAGAGCCTGGTGCCGGTCCCGGTGTCGGCGCAGGCCAGGTCCGGTGTCACGCACACGCTGACGGCAGCCACGAAGATCTACACCGCCCCTGCCGCGAGGGACGTCGGCACCTTCCTGGCGGGCGTCCTGCGCCCGTCCACCGGCTACGCGCTGCCGGTGTCGGACACGAGCGGAACCCCGGCCGACGGCATCTCGTTGCTGCTCTCCGGCGCCCCCGCAACGGTCGGTCAGCAGGGCTACCAGCTGGACGTCGCGGCCAACGCCATCGTCGTGCGCGCCAATACGTCGGAGGGCTTGTTCGCGGGCGTGCAGACGCTGCGGCAGCTGCTGCCCGCCGCCGTTGAGAGCGCGACCACGCAACCCGGTCCGTGGACCGTGCCGGGCGCGCTGATCGTCGACTACCCGCGGTTCTCCTACCGCGGCGCGATGCTCGACGTGGCACGCCACTTCCACCCGGTCGCGTCCGTGAAGCGCTACCTCGACCAGCTCGCGTTGTACAAAATCAACTACTTCCACCTGCACCTGAGCGACGACCAGGGCTGGCGGATCGTGATCGACAGCTGGCCGCGCCTGGCCACGTACGGCGGCAGCACGCAGGTCGGCGGCGGCGCCGGCGGCTACTTCACCAAAGCGCAGTACAGCGAGATCGTGCAGTACGCGGCCGCGCGCAAGATCACGGTGGTCCCCGAGATCGACATGCCCGGCCACACCAACGCCGCGCAGGCGTCGTACGCGGAGCTGAACTGCAACGGCCAGGCCCCGCCGCTGCGCACGGACATCGAGGTCGGCTACTCCTCGTTGTGCGTCAACAAGGACATCACCTACCAGTTCATCGACGACGTGGTGCGCGAGATCGCGGCGCTCACGCCCGGCCCGTACTTCCACATCGGCGGCGACGAGGCGCACGCGACCTCCGACGCCGACTACCAGGCGTTCATGAACCGCGCGCTGCCGATCGTGAAGAAGTACGGCAAGACCGCGCTCGGCTGGCACGAGTTCGTGAAGACCACGACCGACACGACCGCCATCCCGCAGTACTGGGGCACCACCACGTCCAACGCGACCGTGCAGGCGGCGGTCCAGCGCGGCAACAAGGTCATCATGTCGCCCGCGAACAAGGCGTACCTGGACATGAAGTACAACTCCAGCACGCCCCTGGGCCTGTCGTGGGCCGGCCTGATCGAGGTCCAGACCGCCTACGAGTGGAACCCCGGCACACACCTCAGCGGCGTCACCGAGGCTTCGGTCCGCGGCGTCGAAGCTCCACTGTGGACCGAGACGATCGTGACCTCGCGCGACATCGAGTTCATGGCGTTCCCGCGCCTCTCGGCGATCGCCGAACTGGGCTGGTCGCCGTGGTCCACGCACAACTGGGACCAGTTCAAGGTGCGCCTGGGCGCCCAGGCCCCGCGCTGGACCACCATGGGCATCAACTTCTACCGCTCCACCCAGGTCCCGTGGGACACCGGCGGCCCGCCGCCCGGACCGTGCTCACAGCCCGCGTGGGACCGCGCGGCGGTCTACACCGGCGGCAACGTGGTGTCGCACAACGGCCACAAGTGGACCGCGAAGTGGTGGACGCAGGGCGAGGAGCCCGGCACCACCGGCCAGTGGGGCGTCTGGCGTGACGACGGCGTCTGCTGATTGAGTGGGTGTGGGCCGCGGGGCTTTCCTCGCGGCCCACACCACTTCCGAGGGGGCCTTCGTGCGGGTACTGGTCACGAACGACGACGGCATCGACTCGCCCGGCCTGTTCGCTCTCGCTCGCGCCGCTTCGTCGCTGGACTGGGAGGTGCTGGTCGCCGCGCCGTCCACGGAGGCGAGCGGAACCGGTACCAGCCTCGCGTCCACCTCCGGCCGTTCGCGGATCCAGTTCGAACGACGGCAGGCCGAGGGCTTCGAAGCGCTGGCCGTACCCGCGCATCCCGGGCTGATCTCGTTCGTCGCCTGCCACGGAGGGTTCGGCTTCAAGCCGGACCTGGTGCTGTCGGGCGTGAACCTGGGCGCGAACGTCAGCACCGGAATCCTGCACTCGGGCACCGTCGGCGCGGCCCTGACGGCCGGTGTCCGCGGGGTGTCGGCTCTGGCAGTCTCGCTGGACGTCGACTGGGACGGATCCGAACCGCTGTGGGACACGGCAACCCAGGTCACTCAGGCGGTGCTGCCGATGCTCGCCGCGATGCCCGCCGCCACCGTGCTCAGCCTCAACGTGCCGAACGCCGCGACCGTGCGGGGAATCGAATGGGCTTCCATCGCGCCGTCCAGCCCGTACCAGGTGCAGATCGAGGCGAGCGGCGACGAACTGAAGCTGAGCGCGGTCAGAACAGGACTGGAGCCTGTGCCCGGCACGGAGGTCGCCTTCCTGGCCTCCGGCTACGCGACCCTGACCGCGCTGAACTCGGTGTCGGCTGTCACGTCCGGCCTGCCTTCCCCGGCTTGGCCAGTGTGATCACGAGCCCGATCAGCGCTGTCCGCACCTCGAGGAAACTCTCCGTGGTCACGTCGTTGAGCGAGAACGCCAGCATCCCGAAGGCCAGTAACAACAGGACGCCGTACATGCGCGCGAGGTCGTGCCGCCACGCGCAGGCCACGCCCAGCGCCCCGATCCCGAGCTGGATGATGTGGTAGTTGGGGTCCAAACCGAACACGTCGAACCATCCGAACGCGAGCTGCAGCAGCCCTGCGCTGAGGGTGAGCATCTGCGGCCTCGTGAACTCCAGTTCGTTGCTCAGCAAGGCCATCGTTTCTACCCTTCGGATCGCCGCCAGACCGCGTCGTACTGTGCTTGTCGTTCGCGGTCCTGCGCGGCGTTTCGCTCCCGGCGCCCCTCGGTCGCCGACCCCCGTGGGTACCCGTACTTCGTGAGCCGGTAATCCACGCTTTCGGGTGCATAGGACAACGCGAAGTACAGTCCTACAACGAAACCGAGCCCACCGCACGCGATTGCCAGCGGCCACGGCGACCCGAGCCCGAACACGAGCGCGAGGGCGATGACCGTGACGAGCGGTGTGACCTGCGCGAGGCTGCGCACCGTGAAGCGCACCAGCCACTTCGGACCGGTCACGTCGTCGTAGACGAACTCGCGATATTTCTGGGGAACCCTGCCGCCCGCGTAGTACCAGAGCTTCAGCACGGGGTTCATCTCGTGGCCTTGGCGATCACTTTGTGCAGCACCTCGTTCAGCTGCGCGAGCTCCTCGAACGTCATGTCGAGCTGCTCGACGACCTTGAATGGGATCTTCAGCGCTTCTTTCCTGAGCTCCTGGCCCTGCGCGGTGAGGGTCAGCGCCAGCGCGCGCTCGTCGGCCTTGTCCCGTTGCCTTTGGACGTAACCGATCGCCTCCAGCCGCTTCAGCAGCGGGCTGAGCGTGCCGGGGTCGAGCTGCAGGACGTTGCTCAGGTCCTTGACCGTGCGCGGCGACCGCTCCCAGAGGGCCAGCATCACCAGGTACTGGGGATGGGTGAGGTTGAGCGGCTCGAGGATCGGGCGGTACACCGCGATCACCGTGCGGGATGCCACGGCGAGGGCGAAGCAGACCTGCCGCTCGAGTTCGAGCGGGTTCTCGGGGATACTTGGTGTACTAATCATTTGTGTACACAGTAACTCGCGGGCGCGCTCGGATCCAGGAGATGTGGCGCGTCAGACTCAGGCCTTGCCGGGGTTGAAGAGGTTCAGCGGGTCGAGCGTGTTCTTGATCGACTGCTGGATGGAGCACACGTCGGGGCCCAGTTCGCGGATCATGCCGTCGCGCTTGAGCAGGCCCACGCCGTGCTCGCCGGTGACGGTGCCGCCGAGAGCCAACGCCTCGGTGATGATGTCTTCGAACGCTGCTTGGGCGGCGATGCGGGCGTTGTCGTCGCCAGGTGGGGTGATCAGCAACGGGTGCAGGTTGCCGTCGCCGGCGTGCGCGATGGTGGCGATCTGGACGCCGTGGCGGGCGCCGATCTCCTCGATGCGGGCGAGCATCACGGGTACCGCCGACCGCGGCACGCAGACGTCTTCGGTGAGCAGCGGGCCGAGGCGTTCGAGGGCCGGGTAGGTGAGGCGGCGGGCGGCGAACAGGGCTTCGGCCTCGGCCGAGTCGGTGGAACGCTCGGTCCAGACGGCGCCCGCGTCGGTGAAAGCTGCGGTCAGGCCGTCGGCGTCTTCGGAGGTTTCGGCGCGGGCCAGCAGCATCGCTTCGGTGTCCGGTTCGATGCCGAGGTGCTTCCAGTCCTCGACGGCCTGCAGGCACGCGCGGTCGATCAGCTCCAGCGCGGCTGGTTGCAGGCCTCGGCGTGTGCAGAGGGCGACGGCTCGACCTGCGTCGACGAGGCTGGCGAACGCGCCGACGACGGTGGCCGACGGGCGCGGTGCCGGGCGCAGGCGCAGGGTGATCTCGGTGACGACGCCGAGCGTGCCCTCGGAGCCGACGAGCAGGCTGGTCAGGTCGTAGCCCGCGACGCCCTTGTTGGTGCGCCTGCCGAGCTTCACCGCGGTGCCGTAGGCGACCGGGCCGCCCATCACGACCTCGAGGCCCAGCACGTAGTCGCGGGTCACGCCGTACTTGAGGCAGCACAGGCCGCCCGCGTTGGTGGCGACGTTGCCGCCGATCGTCGACCACGGTGAGCTGGCCGGGTCCGGTGGGTACCAGAGTCCTTGCGCGGCAACGGCTTTCTGGAGGTCGTCGTTCACCACGCCCGGTTGCACGACGGCGAGGAGGTTGTCGGGGTCGATCTCGACGATCCGGTTCATCCTGCTGAGGTCGAGGACCAGGCAGCCGTCGGTCGCGTTGGCTCCGCCGGACAGGCCGGTGCCCGCGCCACGGGGCACGATCGGGATTCCCTGATCAGCACAGGCCTTCACCGCGGCCTGGACGTCCTCTGTGGACTGCGGACGGAACGCCGCGGCAGGCGTGCCCGCCGGTGCCCACTCGGCCTCGTCGTGACTCAGGTTCTCCAGGGTGGCCGGGTCGGTGAGCAGACCGGGCAGGTCCAAGGTCGTCATGACGGGTCCACCGGTTCCACGTCGCTCAAGGTAGCCCGGTGCGTCCGCTGCTGCCAGATTTTCTGTCAGTCACTGTCAACGTGTCGGCCGCGCGCTACGGGGTAGACGACTGGCATGGCCAGCACCACCGTCGTCATCGCCACGCGGAACCGTTCCGCCAGCCTGCTGCGGACGCTCACGCACCTCAGCGAGCTCGCGGTTCCCGTGATCGTCGTGGACAACGCGTCCGACGACGACAGCGTTGCCCTTGTGCGGCAACGGTTTCCCGAGGTCCGGGTGCTGGAGTCGCCGGTGAACCTCGGCGCGGTGGCGCGCAACCTCGGCGTGCGGGCGGCGCGGACACCGTTCGTGGCCTTCGCCGACGACGACTCGTGGTGGGCGCCGGACGCGTTCGAACGAGCCGAACCGATCTTCGAAGAGCACCCGGATCTCGCGGTGCTCGCCGCGCGCACTCTCGTGGGCCCGTTGGAGAAGCCGGATCCCATCACGCCGTTGCTGCGCCACAGCCCGTTGGGCGAGGGCGTCGCGGGACCGGCGGTGCTCGGGTTCATGGCCTGCTCGGCGATCGTGCGGAGGCAGGCGTACCTGGAGGTGGGCGGATTCAGCCCGGTGCTGTTCTTCCGCGGCGAGGAAACGCTGCTGTCGTGGGACCTCGCGGCAGCGGGGTGGGCGCTCTGCTACGTCGAGGACGTGGTGGCGCACCATCATCCGGCTCCCGAACGGGCTCCGGGCGGCGATCTCGTCGAGCGGCGCAACGCGGTGCTGGCCTCGTGGATGCGACGGCCGGTGCGCCAGGCGTTGGCGGCGTCGCTGAAGGACCCGCGGGCGTTCCGGGCGGCCGTTCCCCGGCTGCGCCAGGCGCTTCGGCAGCGGCGCGCGCTGCCGAAGCACCTGGAGACGCAGATCAGGAAAGCGAGCGGACCGCCGCGGCGAGACGCGTGATGCCCTCGTCGATCTGCTCCGGCGTGACGCCCGAGAACGCGAGGCGCATCTCGTTGTCGCCGCCCTCCAGCAGGAAGTCCGAGCCCTTCACGAACTCGACACCGTGCTCCTTGGCGACCCCGAACAGCTTCTCGATCGACACACCCGGCAGCTCGACCCACATGAAGTAGCCACCCTGCGGCGCG
Source organism: Lentzea sp. NPDC005914 (assembly GCF_040629405.1). Classification (NCBI taxonomy): domain Bacteria; kingdom Bacillati; phylum Actinomycetota; class Actinomycetes; order Pseudonocardiales; family Pseudonocardiaceae; genus Lentzea; species Lentzea sp. NPDC005914. Next base: position 136,287 of record NZ_JBEXVQ010000010.1, read on the forward strand.
GTGAAGACGGCCTCCGGGAGCTCGCGCTGCAACGCGGCGACGAGGGCGTCGCGGCGGGCGCGCAGGGCGGTGCGGACGTTGACGACCGACTCGTCGAGACGGCCGGAGCGGCAGTACGAGTTCACGATCGACTGCGCCACCATGTTCGGCGAGATGTACGTGGTGGTGGCGATGTCCTGGACCTTCTTGATGACCGCCTTCGGCCCGACCAGGTAGCCGCAGCGGATGCCGGGCGCCATGGTCTTCGAGAACGACGACGCGTAGACGACCTTCTCGCTCTTGTCCTGCGACAGCATGGTCGGCAGGGCCTCGCCCTCGAAGCGGACCTTGATGTACGGGTCGTCCTCGAACAGGACGAAGTCGTACTTGGCCGCGAGGTCGAGCAGCCGCGCGCGCTTGGCCTCGGACAGCGTGTAGCCGGCCGGGTTGTGGAAGTTCGGGATGATGTGCGCGAGCGACGGCCGCACACCGCTCTCCAGCAGCTGCTCGAGCGCGTCGACGTTGATGCCGTCGGTCTCCAGCTCGATCGCGTGGATCTTGGCGCCGCGCTGGCGCAGGTTCAGCAGCGTGCGGTCGTAGGTCGGCGCCTCGACCACCACGTCGTCGCCCGGCTGGACGAGCAGTTCGAACAGGAACGCGTCCGCCTGCATCGAGCCGTTGGTGACGAGCACCTGCTCCGGCTCGACACCGTGCTGCTCCGCGATCCACGCGCGCAACGGCACGTAGCCCACGCTCGTGCCGTACGCGAACGTGCCGCCGGGGTCGGTCGTGAAGGCCTGTTGCGCCGCGTCGCGCAGGCCCTCCTGGTCGATGATGTCGAGAGAGGGCGCTCCGCGCGTGAACAGGATCGAGGCCATGCGCGGAGCGTACAACTCCCACAATCTGGGCTACGGCCCATATACGTATGCGTTGAGCTGGCTCACCGCCTGCGCCGCGCCGCCGAGGTGATAAAGATCAACTGCCAGGAAGTTCGGCTTCTTCCTGGCCGCGGGCTGACAGAACTGCTGCGCCCGGTTGCCGAGCTTGCCGTTGTCGGTCGTGGCCGTGCCGGTGAACGGGACGTCGCGGAAGTGGTTCATGACGAACAGCGGCTGGAAGCTGCCCGTCGCCGTGAGTGGTTTTTCATCCCATCGGCTGTAACAGGACCAGTCGGAACTGCCGAGCCCCGAACCCATCGACCAGTAGTTCTCGACCGTCCAGTCCTTCTGGTACAGCACGCCCGAGTCCTCGCGGCCGTCCTTGCCGTGGTCGGTGAAGATGATCAGTCGCTTGTTCGCCGCCTGCAGCTCGCTGCGCTTCGGCCATCCGTTCTGCGGCACGCCTTCCGCCCGGTACAGGACCTCGCCCAGCCCCTGCACCCGGCGGAGTTCGGCGCGCAGGGTGCTCGCGTCGACGTAGTCCTCCAGGAAGACCGTGATGATCTCGCTTCGGTTGGCGCGCAGGAAGTCCACGATCCGCTGCAGGTCGACGTTGAGCGCCACCGGCCTGCTCACCAGCGTGCAGCTGTTGTGGCACAGGATCGCGCCGTCGGGCGTCTGGTGGATGTCCAGCATGAAGCCCCGCACGCCGTCGCCCAGTTGTTGAACGATGCCGCGCGTCTGGTTCTTGGCGAGGTTGACGAACGGCGGCGCGAACCCGCCGTCCACGCCGTTCGCGTAGGCGTTGTGAGCCGTCAGGAACGTCATCTGGTCGAGCCGCGGGTCGGCCGGCATCGGGTCGGTCCGCGCCTGGACGGGCGTCAGGTACCAGCGGGACTCACCGCCGAGGCTGAAGAACTCCCATTGATCACCGAACTGTTTCGGGTCGTGAACCGTATCCCCCTGTGAGCACGAACCCATGGTGAGCTGACGGGTGATGCACTGGCCCGGCGAGTCGGTGTTCTCGAACCTCCCGTCGCTCAGCCGCCATTGCTGGTGGTCCTCGTTGCCCTTGGGGCGGCGCAGGGCGAGTCCAGTGCCGCTCTGGGCGACGTTGAGTCCGGTCCTGACACTGGTGATGTAGTACGTGCCCGACGGGGCCGCGTTCGCGGTGGTGGGCACCAGGGGAAGTAGCAGCAGGGCTGCGACGGCAGGGAGGTATCGCACGGTGACCAGGGTCACCCATCTGAGTGAAACATGAAACGCCCTCAGCCGTTTGGACGTTTAACACTGTGGGTATCCCACGCGTCGTTCGGCTCTCTGCACAGGTAGTACAACTCCACGGCAGCCGTCGCCCAACCGAAGGGTTCGGGCCGGTTCTGAGCGCCGCCTTCACAAGCCGCGCAGGGTTCGACTCCCTCGGTTGCCACTTGTTCCAGTCGTCGTTCCCGCGGCGAGAAGACAGGCGTCGTGGTCGACGGACCGCGACGCCTTCTTCGGCTCAGAAGGGCGGATCGCCGCCGGACGCGAAGTCGGCCTCTTGCTGATCGGAATCCCGTGGTTCCGGGCCGCCTCGGCGTCGGCCCAGCGCGCGCAGCCGATCGCCCGCGTACTCCAGCGCCTCGCGCAGTTGGTCGGTGGTCGCCTCGGCGCGGCGCTCAACGCCCATCAGGTCGTTCAGCTCCCGGTTGACCGAGCCCGGATGGCGCCGGGTCTCCTGGGCGAGCACGAAAGCCGCCTTGTTGAGCGAGCTGCGCAACGACTGCTTGGCCGTGCGGGACGCGACCTCCCGGGGGCTCACCGAGGCTCCCGTGGGCCACGATCGCGGCCAGCTGCTCCCGCACGTACCGCAGGCCTGCCCGCAGCTGCTCGTCGGTGGCCGTCCGGCGGGTCCGCACCCCGATCCGGCGGTTCACGTCGCGATTCCCCTCCCGCGCGGGGCGCAGGGTCCAGCGGGCGAGCTGCCTGACCTGGGCGGTCAGGGTGCGGTGAAGTGGCGAAGGGGTGCACGGCGGCCTCTCGATCATCATCGGTCTCCAATGGAACTCTGTGTGACCTCACGATGACAGACAGGTCTGACAATTTTGGAAGCCCAGCTCAGGGGCGGTTTCGAGCATCCGTCCGGGCACGAAAGAGCCCGCCCGGCAGTACGCCGAGCGGGCCTCGAAGAGCTGAATCAGATGGCGCGGACCGCCTGTGCCTGCGGCCCCTTCTGACCCTGGCCGATCTCGAACTCCACGCGCTGCTGCTCTTCCAGCGACTTGAAGCCGTTGCCCTCGATCTGCGAGTAGTGCACGAACACGTCCGGACCGCCGCCGTCCTGCGCGATGAATCCGAAGCCCTTCTCGCCGTTGAACCACTTCACGGTGCCCTGCGCCATACCGATTGCTCCCTAGATGTTGGTCCCCCGCCAAAGCGGGGTGCGCGGGGCAGTCTGCCAGTGGTCGGTCTCTCTCACATCGTGGTTAGCCCGGTGGTGTGACGAAGTAAGTTGAACCGGGTACCACCGAGAGGAGCAGGGATGACGAACTGGCTGGACGTCGCGCACGAAGTGGCGGCGACGCTCAGGTCCGACGCGGCGGACCGGGACCGGGCGAACCAGCCACCCACCAAAGAGGTGGAACTGCTCCGGCAGAGCGGCCTGCTGAATGTCAGCGACTGGGCGCAGGAGATGAAGATCGGCCGTGTCATCGGGGCCGCGGACGCCAACGTCGGCCACCTCCTCGGGTACCACTACCTGCAGATCTGGCGCAGCGGACTGTTCGACACCCAGTTCAGCGTCCAGCCCGACCAGTTCTGGGCCGGCGTCAGCAACCCGCTCGACGCGGCGCTCGAGCTCACGCCCGCCAAGTCCGGATACGTCCTCAACGGCCGCAAGACGTTCGCCACCGGTGCCGCCGTGGCCGACCGCCTCGTCGTCAGCGCCACCCGCACGGACAACGGCGAGAAGCTCACCTTCCTGCTCGACGGAAAAGCTCCGGGAATCACCTACCTGGACGACTGGGACAACATCGGCCAGCGCCTCACCGCGTCCGGCGGCGTCACCTTCGAGAACGTCGAAGTCACGGAGATCCTCGGCGTCCAGCCCGCCAACGAGGACCCGCGCGTCAGCCTCGCCGCCATCGGGTTCCAGCTCGTGCTCGCCCAGCTCTACGTCGCCATCGCGGAAGGCGCGCTGCAGGAAGCCGCCGACTACACCCGCACCAAGACGCGCCCGTGGTTCGTCAGCGGAGTCGAGGTGGCGACCGAAGACCCGTACATCGTCGCGGCGTACGGCGAGATGGTCTCCCAGACGAAGGCCGCCGGACTGCTCGCGGACGAGGCCGGCAGGCAGCTGCACGAGGCGACGGAGCTCGGCCGCCACCTCACGCCCGCCAAGCGGGGCGAGGTCGCCGTCGCCATCTCCGAGGCCAAGGTCGTCAGCACCAAGCTCGTCAACGAGGTCACCAGCCGGATCTTCGAGCAGGTCGGCGCGCGCGGCACGGCGGCCAAGTACGCCGTGGACCGCTTCTGGCGCAACGCCCGCACGCTCACGCTGCACGACCCGGTGGTCTACAAGGCCCGCGAGGTCGGCGAGCACTTCCTCACCGGTGCCCGCCCCGCCTACACCGGGTACAGCTGATGCAGCCGGTCCTCGCCGACTCGGTCAGGCTCACCGACGACGGTGTGCTGATCCTCGACCGCCGCGAGTTCCCGTTCGAACGCAACTGGGTGCTCTGCCGGACGGCCGAGGACGTCGCGCGGGCCATCGAGGACATGGTCACCCAGTCCTCGGGCCCGTACTTCGCGGTCCTGTACGGCATGGTGCTCAAGGCGCGCACTCTCGAAGGAAAACCCTTCGCGCAAGCACGCGCCGAGCTCGCCGCCACGGCGGCACACCTCGAAAACACCAGGCGCACCAACAACGCCCTGCGCAAGGCGACCAAGATCGTCCTGGACCACGTCGACGCGACCCAGGACATCGCTCAGGCGTTGGCAGGCGCGCACAAAGGCGACGCGGCCTACCGCGCCAAGAGCCAGGCGTTGGGCGAGCACACGGCGAACCTGCTGCCCCAGCAGGCCACCGTCCTCACCCACTGCTGGGCCGACCTCTACCTCACCGAAACGGTCAGAGCCGCCCAGAACCAGGGCAAGCAGCTCCGGTTCTTCTGCACCGAGACCCGCCCCTACCTGCAGGGAGCCCGGCTCACCGCCGAGACGTTGATCGAGATGGGCGTCGACACCACGCTCATCACGGACGGCATGGGCGCGGCCGTGCTGCAGTCCGGCGAAGTGGACGCATTGGTCACGGCGGCCGATCGGGTCACCATGGACGGGCACGTCGTCAACAAGGTCGGCACACTGGGGCTGGCCGTGGCCGCGCACGCGTTCGGCGTACCGTTTCACGCCCTGGTGCAGGCACCGGACCGGCACGCGCCCACGGCACAGGACGTGCCGATCGAGCACCGCGACGGCGCCGAGGTGTTGCAGGTCCTGGGCAGACCGAGTGCCACGCCACGGGTGAAGGGGCTGTACCCGGCGTTCGACGTGACGCCGCCGAGGTTCGTCACGAACGTGGTGACGGACAAAGGGGTGTACGGCGCCGGGGAGCTGGACAAGTACTACGAGGGAGAACAGCGGTGAGCAAGTGGGTCGTGCTCGACATCGAGGGCACGCTGAGCGCGACGGACCAGGTGCTGGTCGTCCTGTACGACTACGCCCGCCCGAGGCTCGGGCCGTGGATCGAGCAGCACGGTGACGACCCCGTGGTCGCCGACGCGGTCAAGCAGATCAAGGAACTCAGCGGCCACGACGACGTCGTCAAAGCGCTGCACGACTGGATGGACGCGGACCAGAAGGTCACGCCGCTCAAGACGTTGCAGGGCCTCATCTGGCAGCAGGGCTACGCGCAGGGCGACCTCACCGCGGAGTTCTTCCCGGACGTCGTCCCCGCGATCCGCAAGTGGCACGACGACGGCGTGAAGCTCGCGATCTTCTCGAGCGGCTCGGTCGCGGGCCAGATCGCGTTCTTCCAGCACACCACCGACGGCGACCTGACCCCGTTGCTGGAGCACCACTTCGACACGGTCAACGCGGGCCCGAAGCGCGAAGCCGCGTCGTACCGCAAGATCGCGGAAGTCCTGCAGTCCGACGACATCACCTTCTACAGCGACGTCCCGGCCGAGCTGCACGCCGCGCAGGAGGCGGGCTGGAAGACGGTCGGCGTCGCGCGCGCCGGTGAGCCGTACGGCAACGCCGACTTCACGCCCCACCCGACGGTCTGGGAACTCTCGTGACGGCAGAGCTCGCCCGCGAGTGCGTCCGCTACGCCCAGATGGGCTGGATGCGGGGCACTTCGGGCAACCTTTCCGTTGTCCTGCAACGTGATCCGCTCCGACTCGCGGTCACCGTCAGCGGCGTCGACAAGGGTGAGATCACCGCCGAGGACAGCGTGGTGATCGACTCCGATGGTCTCGCCGTCGACTCGCTGAAGATCCCCTCCGCGGAAGCCGGCCTGCACGCTCGGATCGCGCGAGTGGCGGGCGCGGGTGCTGTGGTGCACGTCCACGCGCTGGCCCCGGTCGTCGCGGCCGAGCACTGGCCCGACGGCGTTGTGCTGCAGGACCTCGAAATGCTCAAGGGTTTCGGACGTCAGGCGCACGAGGAGGTCGTGGTCCCGGTCGTCGGGAACTCGCAGGACATGGTCGAACTCGGTGACGCGTTCGAAAAGGGCTTCGATCCAGGAGTTCCGGCGCTGCTCGTCGCACGGCACGGCGTGTACGTGTGGGGCGACGACCTGATGCAGGCCCGGCACCGCTTGGAATGCCTGGAGTGGTTGCTGCGCTTCAAGGTGGAGACGCGAGACATCTTTACGGGGAGGCACTCATGACGCTGCTGACGGTGTGGCCGGACTCCGGCCCCGAGGAGACCGTGCTGCGCACCACCGACGCCGAGGAGATCGCCACCGCGCTCAAGGAGCACGGCGTGCGCTTCCACCGGTGGTCCGTTGTGGACGGTGTCACCGCCGAGAACGCTTTGCGGATCTACGAAACCGACGTCGCCCGCGTCAGCGAGACGGAGGGCTACACCTACGTCGACGCGATGGAGATGACCCCGGCCGACACCGACGAGTACCGCGCGAAGGCCGTCGAGTTCCGCAACAAGTTCCTCGCCGAGCACACGCACGACGACGACGAGGACCGCTACTTCGCCCGTGGTGCAGGCGTTTTCTACCTGCACATCGGCGACAAGGTGTACGCGGTGTTCTGCGAGGCGGGCGACCTGCTGAGCGTCCCGGCCAACACCACGCACTGGTTCGACATGGGCACCACGCCCGACTACGTGTCGATCCGGTTCTTCCACGACGACGACGGCTGGATCGGCAACTTCACCGGCAGCGACATCGCGACGAAGTTCCCGACCTTCGACGAACTCCGTTCAGGCATGTGAAAAGTTCGCCTACCTGAATCTAGTTCCGGAACTTGAATCAGCTATTGATCCCTCCGCCTTCGTGCCCCCAAAGTGGTACAGACCACTTATCGAAGGTCGGAGGGATTCAACGTGGAAACCCCTGCACTCCACACCCGTCGTTCCGTGCTCGCCCTTGCCCTCACCACGCCTCTCATCGTGGCCCCGGCGGCTCAGGCCCTCGCTCAGCCGCCGTCCGCCCAGGATGTGTCGGCACAGTGGGTTTCGGCGCCGTACACGTACACGATGCAGAAGCCGTACAACCTCGCCTTGAGCAGCCGGTACACGTTCTCCGGCGGCGTGCACACGATGTGGGTCTACGACTACGACCAGCCCCACACCCAAGGCAGCCCAACGGATCCGCGCACCGAGATGCGCTTCAACCAGGAGTACTCCAGCGGCTCGCGCGCCTGGGAGGGCGAGATCTACATCCCGGCCGGTGTGAGCGGCCCGACCGTCGTGCAGATCCTGCGCGGCAGCCGCCCGGACGGCACCCGCGCCACCGACGTGATGCTCAATGTCGTCAACATCAACGGCGGCACCCTGCGCAAGGACAGCGACCAGGTCATCGCCACCGGCATCTACAACAAGTGGTTCAGGATCCGCGTCGAACACACCGCCGTCGCGGGCGGCCGCGGCACCGTCAGGACCTACTACAACGGCGCGTTGAAGCTCACGCATCCTGATGAGGGCCCGGCGACGCGCTACTTCAAGAACGGCGTCTACCACCACGGCAGCGGACGTGCGGAAGCCCGCTTCCGCAACATCACGTACTGGACCCAGTGACCGGAATTTCGGCGTAGCCCGAACGTTGCAGACTCCGGCCTCGGTGTGGTGATTCTGGTCCAGACCCCTAACCGAGGCCGGAGGCTTCCTCGTGACCCTGCCCCGTCGTTCCCTGTTCGCGCTGCCCGCGGTCGCTCTGCTGGCAACGCCCGCCACGCCCGCGCACGCCGCGCCGGCGTGGACGCAGAAGCCGTTCACCTACAAGATCCAGAAGCCCTACAACCTGCCGGAGAGCGCGCGCTACAAGTTCGAGGGCGGCGTCCACTCCATGTGGGTCTTCGACAACGACAAGCCCATGAGCGAGGGCAGCAAGACCGACCCGCGCACCGAGATGCGCTGGGACCAGGAGTACTCCAGCGGCCAGCACGCGTGGGAGGGCGAGATCTACGTCCCCAGCGGCGTCAACGGCCCGACCGTCATGCAGATCCTGCGCGTGCGCGGCGGCGACCCCGGAACCCCGGCCACCGACTTCATGATCAACGCCACCAACGCCAACGGCGGCACGCTCCGGTACTACACGAGCACGGTGATCGCGTCCGGCATCTACAACAAGTGGGTGCGCATCCGCGTCGAGCACTCCGCGGTGTCAAGCGGCACCGGCAAGATCAAGGTCTTCGCCAACGGGGTGTTGAAAGCGACGGTGTCCGACCGCGGCAAGGCCACCCGCCACTTCAAGAACGGCGTCTACCACCACGGCAGCGGACGCGCGGAGGCCCGCTTCCGCAACATCACGTACTGGACTCAATGAGCATTTTCCTTTCAGGACCCTAGAGTGAGCTTCATGAGCTCACAGGTGGCGGTGGCATCGCTCGGCGGCACGATCACGATGACGGGCTCCGGTGCGGTGTCGCCGACGCTGGGCGCGAAAGACCTGGTCCAGGGCCTCGAAGTGGGGGAGATCGCCACCCTGGCGACGATCCCCGGCGCCTCGCTCACGTTCACCACGTTGCTCGACGCCTTCGACTGGGCCGACAAGCAGGTCTCCCAGGGCGCTGTCGGCGTCGTGATCATCCAGGGCACCGACACCCTCGAAGAGACCGCCTACTTCTTCGACTGCCTGTGGCCGCACGAGGAACCGGTCGTCGTCACCGGCGCCATGCGACACCCCGGCCTGCCCGGCCCGGACGGCCCCGCGAACCTCGCCGCGGCCGTCGCGGTCGCCGCCGCCCCGAACTCGCGCGGACGCGGCGCGCTGCTGGTGATCAACGACGAGATCCACGCCGCGCGGTGGGTTCGCAAGGCGCACAGCAGCTTGCCGAGCGCGTTCGAGTCGTTCCCCGGACCGCTGGGGCTGGTGATCGAAGGCGCCCCGCAGTACTTCCACCCCGCGCACCAGTTGCCGGCGTTGCCGCGACCCCTTGACGCGCCAGCGGTTCCGCTCATCGAGGCCACTTTGGACGACGACGGCGCCATCCTCGACTGGTTGAACGTCAAGGGCGCGGTCGTGGCGGCGACGGGTGTCGGTCACGTCTCCGAGGGAATGGCCGAAGCGATCTCGCGGGCCCAGTTCCCGGTTGTCGTGGCCACGCGAACGGGTGCGGGTACGACGTTTCGGAACACGTACGGCTTCGTCGGGTCCGAGTCCGATCTGATCAAGCGCGGGGCCGTCATGGCGGGATGGCTATGTCCCCGTAAGGCTCGTGTGCTGCTGCGGCTCGCCCTCGGCGCGTTGGCGCCCATCGAGGACGTTTTTGCTGCTCGTGGCAGTGTTTTCTAGCTCTTTTTTACCCGAACGAGCCAAGGCGTGGTTTGAATCCAAGCCTTAGCTTCGGAGGGTATGACCGCGACCATTTCCACGCCGTACAGCCGGGAGCTCGGTGACGAGCTACGTCGGCTTCGGGAGACGTGCACCTCACTCAACGGCCGCGCGATGGCGATCCAGATGGGCTGGGACCCGAGCAAGGTCTCCGACATCGAACTCGGCAAGGCACGGGCGAGCGACGTCGATCTCATTCAGTACCTGGCGACGTGCGGCAAGAACCTCGACTTGTTCGAGGAGTTCCGCCGCCGCTATCACAATGCTTTCGACCTGTACTTCGCTCAGGTGCCGGACAACGTGCGCACGCTCGCGATGACGGAGTCGATGGCCAAGAAGATCGTCTCCTACGACGTCCTGACGGTGCACGGCCTCGTGCAGACGGAGGCGTACGCCCGGCAGTTGTTCGTCGACTCCCATGTCGAAGCACCTGATGGCATCGAGATGCTCATCGAGGCGCGCATGGACCGGCAGACGATCATGAGGCGACCCAACCGGCCCGAATGCGTGTTCTACCTACACGAACTCGCCTTGCGGCTGCTGTTGGGCGATGCGGGGCTACGGAAAGACCAGTACAAGAAGCTCATGTGGAGCACCCACGTTCTCCGGATCGTTCCCGCCGACATCTGTGCCTACCGCTCGGCGGCGACGCTTTACGAGTTCGGCAAGGCGTCTCCGGTCGTGTACACCGAGACCGACACGGCGCAGGTGTACGCCCAGGACAGCGTCGCTATCGCACGGACCCGGAGGCTCTTTCAGCGGCTGGATGCCGTCGCGCTGGATGCGGAACAATCGAAGAGCAAGCTGGCGGAGTACGTCAGCGGACTTCGAGAGGATCCTCATGTCGGCGGAACGGACCTGGCGTAAGAGCACCTACAGCAACGGCGGGACGCCGGAAAGCTGCGTGGAGGTGTCGCTCGCCAAGGACGTGCTCGTGCGGGACACGAAGAACGCGAGTGGTGGGGTTCTCGCGTTCTCCACGACTTCCTGGCGCGCCTTGGTCACCTGGCTCTGACCACCGAGGCGGACTGAGGGGCCGGCGACTGCGGGTACGCGACGCCCCGAGTCCGGTGCTTCCTCAGGCGGGCGTGAAGCTGCTTGAGATCGTTGCGAAGTCGCTGTACCAGTAGACCGCGTTCTGACTGCGGATCTCGCCAGCTGTCGTGCGCACCGCCGAAAACTTTCCGGTGTACGAGCGGCCGTCAGCGAGGGTGCCGCGGATGCGCAGCACCCTGGCTCCTTGCTGAGCCGCAGTGTTCTCAGCAACGTTGTCTTCAAGTATGGACGGTCTGTCGGCCGACGGCCTCACGTGCGCTTCCTCGGCCCACTTGAGCACCCTCTGGCACGTCTCGGCGTTCTGGGCGATCGTCTGGCACAGGTCGCGATGATTCGGTTCCTGTGCCAGACGATGTGCCTCAGTCAGCAGGGCTTCAGCCTCAGCGGGACTTGGCACGCCCGGAGTCTGGCTGCCGTCGTCGGCAGCCGTGGTGCGCAGCTCGTTGGTGACGAACAGCCCGGCCCCCACGAGTGCGACGGCGGCGAGTACGACCCCGAGCCCAAGGCGCGTGTTCCTGATCGTCGCCACCGCACGTCACCCGTCCCCTCGAAGTGCTGGCCCCCTGCTTCAGGGTAGTCCTAGAAGCCGATCTCCATACCGCCGTAGTACACCTGGTACGGGATGCCGCTGAGCAGCGCGTTGTGCACGGAAATGAGGTCGCCGGTCTCGCGATGGTGCTTGGTCGGAGCGTCTCCCGCCCAGTTCGCTTGGAAGTCGAGAGGCCTTTCGCCCTTCACAGGGTTCAGCGTCTCGCACAGGGAGATAGCGTGCTCAGCGCCAAAACCGGCAACGCTGACGGCAAGGTTGAGTTGTGAGCACGGGTTCATGTAGGTGGTGGACTTCGGGGACCAGTCGTTCCAGTCCAGAAAGTTGATCCCCCCTCCGTTGCCGACCGGGCCGAATGCCATGGTGCACTGCTTGAGGTGGTAGTTGAGCCCGTTGCCGGTGGTGGCGCAGGTCTGGTACTGCTTGAACACCGCGTCCCAACCGGACTGGCCGGGGTACTGGATGTAGCCCGCGGCGTAGCACGCGTCAGCCCACGCCTCGATGACCGAGGGGAAGACCGGGTTGGCCAGGTTGTGCCGTGCGAGGCACACCGGCCGATTCCAGACCGCGTCCTCCTTCGTGGTGACCTCCCCCGCAGGCGGGTTCACCGCGCCGGAGATCTGGAACATGTCGACGCCGTTCGACTGGACATGCAGAGGCTCAACCCCCTTCGGAACGACCAGCACGGAGTTGAGCTCCCTGATAACGCGGTAGTCGTCCCGCTCGATGCTCGCATCCCACTTGTCGTGCACGCGGTTGACGAACTCGTCGATGAGTTGGCTCTCGGTGGCGGGCATGATGCCTCGCACGACCAGGTTGGTCGCACCAGTGTCAGAGGCGGACGCGAGGTCGTGCATCAATCCTGTCAGCATGGCGGTGGCAGCGAGCAGGTATGCCAGTTTCGATCTGATTGTCATTTTGATCGATCCTCAGGTCAGCGAATTCGGCACCGATGTCCGGCACCACCGCCGATCGAAGCCGGGGATTTGTCCCGCTGTCAGGTGACTGTTGTCCCTGTTTGGCTGGGACCTCCTAGCCCGGCCTCGCGCGCTCGAACGATGGCTTCCGCCCGGCCGGCGACCTGGAGCTTCGTGAAGATCGCGGACACCCTGTTGCGTACGGTCTTCTGCGACAGCGAGAGCCTGTGCGCGATCGAGGTGTTGTCCAGCCCGGAAGCCATCAGCTCCAGCACGTTCCGCTCCCTGTCGGTGAGCTGTGGGAACAGCGTTGTTCTCGATGACGAGATCGCGGCGAAGTACCCAGTCATTCGTTGCGCGATGGTGGCGCTGAAGATCGCTTCACCGGCGCGGATCGCTCGCACCGCCCGTACGATCTCGTCGTCATCGGTCGTCTTGACCAGGTAGCCCCGAGCTCCTGACTTCATCGCCGCGAACACCAGTTCGTCGTCCTCGTGCATGGTCAGCACGAGGATGCCCAACGACTGCTGCGCTTTCAGCATTCGCTTGCAGGCTTCGACGCCGTCCAGGACGGGCATGTGCAGGTCGAGGACGACAACATCCGGGACCATCTCCAGGACGACCGAAACAGCCTCTACCCCATCTGAGGCCTCACCGACCACGGATAGCCCGTCCTCGCTGTCGAGCAGAGCCTTGAGTCCGCGTCGGAACACCGGGTGGTCGTCGGCGATCACTACCCGCGTCTCCACCTCCATCAGCGGGTCTCCAACGGAATTCGGGCCACTACCCGCGTTCCGCTAGGTTCGGCCGGCTCCACCGTGCAGGATCCACCGAGCTCGGCGCATCGTTCACGCATCGAGTCGAGCCCCACACCGGGTAGCGCGTCCGCTGCGACCCCGCGCCCGTCGTCCACGATCTCCACGACAAGATCGCCATTGGTGCGCAAGAAGATCACGCACGTTGAGGCGCCGGAGTGGCGCGCGGTGTTGGTCAGCGCCTCAGCGACGATCCGATAAGCCGCGACTTCAACGGCTGCCGACAGCCCGTCGATTTCCTCGGCTTCTACCCGAACCATCAGCTCCCCGTTGAAACGCGCGGCTTCCTCCCGCACGGCCGGTGCCAGCCCCTGGTCCAGAATCGGCGGGCGCAACGCGTCCACGAGTCGCCGAATTTCGCCTGAGGTCGAGTCGACATCACCCAGAACAGGGTCGAGGGCATCACCGACCGATCGGCGCAAAGCCTTGATCTGCAAGCGAATCCCGACCAGCGCCGGTCCGACGCCGTCGTGCAGGTATCGACGTAACCGCAGCCGTTCTTCTTCGCGTGCACGCACGAGCCTCTCGCGGGCGAGTTGCAAGTCGGTGGTCAGTTTGACCGACTGTGCGGCTGGGGCCGTGGAGCGGGCGAGATCAACGAGCAGGCTCAGCTCCCGATCGCTCAACCGTTCATCAGGTGCCCGAGGCTCGATCACGAGATCGCCGACGGCATAACCGCGATAGGTCATGGGGAAACGCAACTGTGGCCACCCGCGACCACGTCCGTGCTCGGCTAGCATCGACCCGCCGCGAATCGCCACGTACGGGAGCTTCAGCGACTCGGCAACGGCCTGGGCGACGGTCGGCAGGACGTCATGCGAGCGTTCGAGCTTCTCGCTCAACGTCGACAAAGCGCTGTAAGGATCAGCGCGCTGCCCGAACAGCCAGCGGTCGAGCCTGCGCTGCAGCCAGCTGCGGATAGGTGCGAACATGAGCCCCGCCGCCACGACCCCGACGACCTCGGCTTCGTTCGCGAACAGCTCACCGGCACCGACCATCACGCCGAGGTAGACGAGCAGCAGCACCACGGTCAACGAGCCGTAGAGCAACGAGCGGTGGATGAGCAGGCTAATGTCGTACAAGCCATAACGAACGATCGCGATGACCGCAGCAGTAGGAAACGCGAGCACGCCGATGATCCACGAGACGTGCCCGTCCGCAGTCTCTACCACGGTCGCGACTGCGGCCAGCACCAGCAGCGCGACCGCCCATACGAGCAGCCGCCGTTCCTCCCCGTCAGCCCTCCACCACCGGATCACCAGCGACACCACTGCCGCGATCACCGCAACGCCGGCCGCGAGCACGGCGACCAGTGTGATCGTCTTGGCGAGCCCACCGCCCGGAGTCCGCCAGAAGTTGACTGGATCATCCCACGACGCCCACGCGATCCCAATAGTGCCAACGAGAGCGCTGAACAGCGACGCCCCGACGGCGATCCACCAGCGTCGGCTCAACGGCATTCCGTTGGGGAAAACCAGTGCCACCGCGGGTAGTAACGCGTAGGTGGGCCACCAAACCCACGCCTCGATCCAGCGAGCCGGATGATCGTGCGCTTGGCCGGCGACCGCGACGGCCACCCCGCCGAACGCACCCATGACCAGCAGCAACCACCCGACGGCCGACCTGCGGACGTGACCGATCACCCGCACCCCGAGCAGGGTGCAGGCGACCGCGACCAGCCAGTTCCGCGGATGCGATACCGCGTCGGAAACCGATGTGTGTGCGACGGCGAAGAGGACACACACGGCAACTATCGCTCCAACGAGCTGGGCGAGGATGGTCTCCGTCTGGGACAGTCGGTTAGCCAATACCTCAGGTTTGCGGAGCACGGGACCCAGAGTCGAGGGTGCTGTTGGCGTCGGGAAACCCCTAGAGCGCCATGATCCGGGGATCCAACTCCTTGACAGTTATCGGATTAACTCCATCAGTGGCATTTTTAGGGCAGGACCTGGATCTTGCGGCCCTTACCCGCCTTGAACTGGTCCAACGCCCCGGCGTAGTCGTCCAGCGGCACCCTGTCACTGATGAAGATCTCGGGGTCGAGTACTCCAGTTGCGAACAGGTCTGCCGCCCGTTCGAACGAGTGCAGCACCGCCATCGAGCCGGTGATGGTGATCTCCTGGTTGTAGATCTTGTACGGCTCAATGGTCACGCGGGCCGAGTAGTCGGAGACGCCGAACTGGAGGAACGTGCCGCCTTTCGCGACCCGGCCGATCCCGTCCTGGATGGCCTTCTCATTGCCGGTGGCGTCGATGACGACGTCCCAGCCCTCGGGCCGGTCCAGTTCGTCAGCCGAAGAGCCGACCGCCGTGACGCCCAACTGGACAGCCGTCTCCAGCCGTTCCGCGTTCAGGTCCACGACCTCGATCGACGACGCGCCGGTCAGCTTCCCGAGCTGCAGCATCATCAGCCCCATCGTCCCGGAGCCGTAGATCAGCACCCGCGAAGCCATGGACGCACGCACCACGTCGTACCCGCGCACCGCGCACGACAACGGCTCGATCAACGCCGCGTCCTCGGTCCGCACGTGGTCGGGCAACTTCACGCAGTTCGCCACGGGAGCCACCGCGAATTCCGCGGCACCACCCGAGGTCGTCACGCCGATGGCGGCCCAGCGCTCGCACAGGTTGTTCTTGCCCGCACGGCACATCCGGCACTCGTAGCAGTAGAGCGACGGGTCCACCGCGACCCGGTCACCGACGGAAAGCTCGGTGACCTGCGAGCCGATCTCCACGATCGTCCCGGCGAACTCGTGACCAGGCACGACCGGCAGCGTCGGTGCGAACTCGCCCTGCAGGATGTGCAGGTCCGTCCCGCACAACCCGCAGGCCGCCACATCGACGATCACCGACCGCGGAGGGCACGCTGGATCGTCCACAGTGGTCACTTCGACGGACCCGACGCCGGTGATGACCGCTGCTTTCACTTGACTGCTCCCAACGAAAGGCCTTGGACCAGCTTGTCCTGGGCGGCGAACCCGGCGATGAGCACCGGCAGAGAGACCACGACCGCGGCCGCGCACACCTTGGCCAGGAACAGGCCCTGGGAGGTGACGAACCCGGTCAGGTACACGGGCGCGGTCCCGGCGACGACACCGGTCAGCACCCGCGCGAAGAGCAACTCGTTCCAGCTGAAGATGAAGCAGATCAACGCCGTCGCCGCGATTCCGGGCATCGCGATCGGTGCCACCACCCGGCGCAGGATCGTGATCAGCCCCGCGCCGTCGATCGAGGCGGCCTCGAGGATCTCGCGCGGTACCTCGGACAGGAACGACCGCATCAGCCACACCGCGATCGGCAGGTTCATCGAGCAGTACAGCAGCGTCAGGAACGAGATGTTGTCGAGCATCCCGGAGAACTGCGCGATCAGGTAGATCGGCAGCAATGCCGCGACGACCGGCATCATCTTGGTGGACAGGAAGAAGAACAGGACGTCGGTCCACTTCTCGACCGGCTTGATCGACAATGCGTAGGCCGCCGGAATCGCCAGCAGCAGCACGATGATCGTCGACCCGATCGAGGCGCTGAACGAGTTGAGCAACGGCGGCCAAGCACCGGCGTTGAAGAACTCCGTGTATCCGTCCAACGTGAGCGGCGCCGCGATGGAAGGCGGGTTCGTGGCCGCGTCCGTCTCGCTGTGCAACGACGTGAGGAACATCCAGGCGACGGGTGCGAAGAACACGAGGCCGCAGAACCAGGCGAGCACACCCCAGCCGCGTCCAATTCTTTGGGTGCTCATCGCGTCTCCTCCCTGAACAACGAGGACACCACGCGCAGCGCGAACGTCGCGATGGCGATCGACCCGGCGACCACGATCACGCCGGCCGCGGACGCCTCGCCGTACTCGTGGGCCTGGTAGAAGGTCTGGTAGATCATGTACGGCAGGTTCGCCGTGCCCAGACCACCGGACGTGATGGTGAAGACCGCGTCGAAGTTCTGCACGATGTAGATCGACCCGAGCAGCCCGCCGAGCTCCAGGTACTGCCGCAGGTGCGGGAACGTCAAGTACCGGAAGATCTGGAACGGCGACGCGCCGTCGATCGTCGCCGCCTCGACGGGTTCGATCGGCTTCGACTGCAGGCCCGCCAGCAGGATCAACATCATGAACGGCGTCCACTGCCACACCAGCGACAGCACCACCGCGCTCATCGGCATCGAGCTGATCCAGTCCGGCTGGGCGGAGAAACCCAGCCAGTTCAGGATTCCGTTGAACAGCCCGTACTCCGGGTTGTAGAGCACGTGCTTCCAGATCAGCGCCGCCGCCACCGGAACCACGAGGAACGGCGCGATGAGCATGGTGCGCACGAACCCGCGGCCCCGGAACTTCTTGTCCAGCAACAACGCCAGGCCGAGACCCAGCACCAGGCTGATCAGCACCACGGACGCGGTCAGCACGATCGTGTTGACGACCGAAGACCGCAGATCCGGGTCCGTGAACACGTTGACGTAGTTGTCGAACCCGGCGAATCCTCTGTTGGACGGGTCGAGCGAGTTCCACTTCATGAACGAGATGAACAGCGTCGCCACGAACGGCAGCTGCGTCACGACGATCAGGAAGATGAGCGCGGGCAGCAACGGCGCCCGCGTCACCCACTTCGAGGACTTCTTGCGAGGGACGGGAGGCGGCCGGTCGACGACCGACCGCTCCCGAGTGATGACAGCCATCGTCACTGCCCCTTGTACTTGGCCGCGACCTTCTCGGCGAGCCCCTGGCCGCTGTTCAGCGCGTCGTCCACCGAGACCGCGCCCGCGATCGCCGAGCTGATCTGCTGCGACACCTGCGTGCCGAGGTCGGTGAACTCGGGGATGCCGACGAACTGGATGCCCGGCGCCGGCCGCGGCTGCACACCGGGGTCGAGCGGCTTCGCGCCCTTGATCGCGGCCTCGGCCTGAGCGGAGAACGTGCCGGAGGACTGCTTGTACTCGGCGCGCTGGTAGGTCGAGGAACGCTTGCCGTCAGGAAGCTTCGACCAGCCGAGGTTCTTGCCGACCAGTTCCTCGTAGCCCTTGCCGGACGCCCACGAGATGAACTTCCAGGCCGCGTCCTGCTTCTTCGACGCCTTCTGGATGCCGAACGCCCAGGTGTAGAGCCAGCCCGAGCTGTCGGTCTTCACGACCGGCGCCTGGGTGAAGCCGAGCTTGCCCTTGACCGGCGAGTCGTTGGCCTCGAGCAGGCCGGCGGCGACCGTGGCGTCGTACCACATGGCGACCTTGCCCTGCGTCATGTTGTTCAGGCACTCGGCGAACCCGGCCTGCGGAGCGCCCGCCTCACCGTGGGTGCGCACGAGGTCGACGTAGAACTTGGTGGCCTCCTTGAACTCCGGCGCGTTGACCTGCGCCTGCCAGTCCTTGGTGAACCACGTGCCGCCGAAGGTGTTCACGACGGTCGTCAAAGGCGCCATGACCTGGCCCCAGCCCGGCTGGCCGCGCAGGCAGATGCCGCGGACCTCCGGCGTGGCGACCTTCGCGGCCGCGTCGGCGACCTGCTGCCAGGTCGGCTTGTCCGGCAGCGTGACACCCTTGGCCTCGAAGATGTCCTTGCGGTACATGAGGAACGACGACTCGCCGTAGAACGGTTGCGCGTAGACCTTGCCGTCGGCGGCGGTCAGCGACTGCTTGATCGGCGGCAGGATGTCGGCCTGGTCGAACGCGCTGTCCTTGGCCACGAAGTCGTCCATCGGCGCGAGCCAGCCGTTCTTGGCGTACATCGGCGTCTCGTAGTTGGAGATCGTCGCGACGTCGTACTGCCCCGCCTGGCTGGAGAAGTCCTGGCTGATCTTGTCGCGGACGTCGTTCTCGGGCAGCACGGTGAAGTTCACCTTGATGCCGGTGTCCTTGGTGAAGTTGTCCGCGGTGAGCTTCTGCAGGTCCTGCATCTGCGGGTTGTTGACCATCAGGACGTTCACGGAGTCGGAGCCGCTGCCCCCACCACCCCCGGCGCCCGCGCAAGCGGAAGCCAAGAGCAACACGGCGGTGGCGGCCCCGAATGTGCGAAGAGGTGTGCGGATCGACAACATCGTCTTTCCTTCCGGGGGATCGTTTCCGGGCACGCTGAGGAGAGCCCGGGGAAAACTTGGGGGTACCTTTTTCAGTGCGGCTGGAAAGTGCTCAGGCCCTGAGCACTTTGGGTCCGAGCAGGGTGTAGCGGTGGGCCTCGTGGGCGGACAGGCCGGAGTCGGTGACGATCGCCTCGAGGTCGCTGACCTCGGCGAATCGGTGAAAGCTGGAGACGCCGAACTTCGTGTGCGTGCCGACGAAGATCTTCCGCCGCGCCACGCTGAGCGCCTTGGCCTTGACCGCACCGACTGCGGGGTCGGGCGTCGTCAGGCCGTGCTCGCGGGAGATCCCGTTCGCACCGATGTAGGCGAGGTCGATCACCATCTCGCCGAGCATCCTGGTCGTCCAGTGGTCCACAGTGGCCAGTGTGTGGCCGCGGACCCTCCCGCCCAGCAGCAGAACCGTGCAGGACGGGTGTTCCGACATCGCCGCCGCGGTCGGCAGCGACGCCGTGATGATCGTGAGCGGGTTGGACGTGGGCAACGCCTCCGCGACGAGCTGCGGTGTGTAGCCCTCGTCGATGAACACCGTCTCGGCGTCGTCGATCCGTTCGGCGGCTGCCTTCGCGATGCGCCGCTTCTCCGGCACGTGCGACCCCGCCCGGAACCTCAGCCCGGTCTCGAAGCCGGCGCTCTCGACCGGGATGCCACCGCCGTGCGTGCGTCGCACCAGACCGTGTTCGTCGAGCACCCGCAGGTCGCGTCTGACTGTTTCGGGCGCGACCTGCAGTTCCTGCGCCATCTCCACCACGTCGACGCGGCCGTCGGCGCGGGCCCTGGCCAGGATGCGCCGCTTGCGTTCCTCGGCTCGCATGTCACCTGCCCACTCGGCTTTTCGGTTGCCCGTTCGGGCTGTGCATAGATGAAACACCCTTGAAACATTGTGGTCGGCACCACAACTGAGTGAAATCCTGCCCGATTTCTGCCCGGTTAGCAGTGTGTGACGTCTCGTTCACGCAGGTCGACCAGACTGGGCACGCCCGAACCGCCCCGTGGGTGTGCCCGGATGGCCCCCAGACGGCTGGTGAATTCGGTGGAACCGGGCGGCGCGGGCCGCAGTCCAACCAGGACCGACGAGGGGATCAAGACGCATGAAGTGGCTCGCGGGCCTGTTCGCTCTGGTGATCTTGGGGCTCGGCTGCCTGCTGGGACTGACCGGCTTCACGAAGTTCGATCCCGCCGCAGGGACGAACTCCAGGCCCGTCACGGATCGGGGGATCGCACGCGTGGCCGACTGCAAGAGCAGCGGGCCGGTGAGCATCCACGGCTTCGGCGACTGGTGGATCTGCCAGGCCGACGTCACGTGGGAGAGCGGGCGCCAGACGAGGGTGACGGCCGAGGCCGGTCAGCTCACCCCGGACGACGAGGAAGTGCCCGTGGTGCAACGGGGTGAGCAGAAGGTTCGCAACGGCTCCGGCAACCCGCCGGTGTACCGGGCGGACTTCGAACCGAGCGTCGTGCTCGGGATCGGCTCGTTGCTCGGTGGGATGGGGATAGGCGTGATCGGGGCGCTGGCCGTTTTGGGCACGGTGGCGTCCCGCGGCAAGAAGGCACAGGAGAGGGAGTAGATGAACCCGGCAGCAGCTGACCCTGACGCGATGATGCGTCAGTGGAACGAGCAGATCCAGGCCAAGCTCAAGCAGGCCGACGAGATGAAGCAGGTCGCGAACGCCGTCAAGGTGACGCAACGTTCGTCCGACGGCTCGGTGTCGGTCACCGTTGACCAGAACGGTGTCGTCTCGGCACTGGATCTGACCGACGCGGCGTTGCGCAAGCAGCCCGCGCAGCTGTCGTCCGAGATCCTCACCGCCATGCGCACTGCTCAAGCGCAGATCGCGGCCCGCATGCAGGAGGTCATGGCACCGATCATCGGTGGTGACTCCGAGACCATGGACGCGCTGATCGGCGGCTACCACGAGCGCTTCCCCGAACCCGAGCCCGAAGAGCCGGTTCGTGAGCGGTCTCCCCGTCCTGATGACGACGACTTCGGCGGGCACAACTTCGCCCGTGACGACAAGGGCTGGTGATCATGACTGCCGGAGGGTTCAACGTCCACACGCAGGCGATGCGCGAGCACG
The DNA here is from genome assembly GCF_040629405.1 of Lentzea sp. NPDC005914. Lineage (NCBI taxonomy): Bacteria > Bacillati > Actinomycetota > Actinomycetes > Pseudonocardiales > Pseudonocardiaceae > Lentzea > Lentzea sp. NPDC005914. The sequence continues at coordinate 157,601 of NZ_JBEXVQ010000010.1, forward strand.
CCAAGCGGCTGGACGGCATCGTGAAGCAGATCGAGACGGCGCAGCAGGCGATCGGACAGGCGCAGATCAACGGTGCCAACGCGTACGGCATTCTCTGCAGCCCGCTGCTGGAGCCGATCATGGGCACGGTCGAGGCCGCCGGAGTTGCGGCCATCGGTGCCTCGCACGGCGTTGTGGACGCCACTGTGGATGGTGTCAACGGCATGGCCGACGTCTACGACGCCGCCGACAAGGCCATCGAGGGCAACCTCAAGAAGATCATCGAGAAGCTGGGGGAGCTGACCTCATGACCGCACCGAACCCGTTGGTGGCCAAGGCACCGGACGCTCCCGGAGCGCTCGCCGGCATCAACCTGATCGAGCCCGCGGCGGACGCGGTGTCCGCGGTGCAGCGCGGTGACTGGGCGGAGGCGGGCATCAACGTCCTCGGCGCGGGCATCGACGCGCTGGGCTTCGTCACGGACCCGTTCGGAACGCTGCTGTCGTCGGCGTTCGCGTGGTTCATCGAGCACGTCGAACCGTTGACGTCGATGCTCAACTCGCTGGCGGGCAACCCCGGCGTGATCAACCAGAACGCCGCGACCTGGGGAAACGTCGCTGACCACCTGAAGAAGGCCGGCGAGGAGATGGCGCGCGTCGTCGACGCCGACACCTCGCAGTGGCAGGGTGCCGCGATCGCCGCCTACACGCCGGTGGCGAAGCTGGAAGCCCAGGGCGTCAAGGCCGCGGGCATTGCGGCGGAAGGCGTTGGTGCTGCTCTCGTCGGTGCCGGTGTGGCCGTGGCGACGGTGCGCACGATCGTGCGCGACCTGATCTCGATGGCGATGTCGGAGCTCGTGCAGGCGTTGATCCGGTGGGCGGCCGCGGCGTTGCTGACGGTCGGGCTCGCGACGCCGGGCATCATCGCCGACGGCATCCGGCTGATCATGAAGTGGGCCAAGAAGGTCTCGGACTGGCTCGACAAGGTCATCAAGACGATCCGCGGCCTGTCCAAGTGCATCGACACGATCTTCAAGACGCTGGACAAGGTCAAGGACGTGCTGAAGGGCGTGATGCCCAAGGCGTCGGGGCCGTTCACGGAGATGTTCGAGAACATCGCGACCGGTGCGGTGAACACGACGGCGACCGGTGTGGTCAAGAACCTGCCGACCGAGGCCGGCAAGGTCGACGACTCGGCGTACGCGACCCGGTGATGGTCGTTGCTCCCCGTCCCCCTCGGCCGGGGAGCAACGTCCGGTTCAGCTCAGCCAGGCCGCCGCGTCGGGCGGGAGTTGGCCGTTTGTCAGCGGGACGCTTGACAACGTTGGCGTGGCAGGAAGATCAATCGGCTGGTCCGACAGGTTGACGATCGTGGTGTGATCACCCCGCTTGAACGCCACGACGTTCTCGCCCAGGTCGAGCCACTCAAGGTCGCCGTCGATCGCGCGGCGTTGCGCGAAGACCTCGCGGTAGAGGCTGAGCATTGAGCCGGGGTCGTCCGTCTGGGCCGCGACCGAGAAGTCCTGCCAGTTCTCCGGCTGGGGCAGCCAGCTCGGACCGTCCTCAGTGGACCAGGGGAGTGGCACGCGGCAGCCGTCACGGCCGCGGTCGGTGAAGCCCGAGCGGTGCCAGACCGGGTCCTCGCGCAGCTCGTCCGGCAGGTCCTCCACCTCCCACAGTCCCAGTTCCTCGCCCTGGTAGACGTACACGCCGCCGGGCAGCGCGGCGGTGAGCATGATCGCCGCGCGGGCCCTGCGCGTTCCGAGCTCGAAGTCGGTCGGGGCGCCGTGCTGCCTGTCCGCGAAGGAGAACCCGGTCTTCTCGCGGCCGTACCGGGTCACGTGGCGGGTGACGTCGTGGTTGGACAGGACCCAGGTCGGTGGCGCGCCAACGGGTTCGTGCGCGGCGAGCGTGTCGTCGACGACGTTGCGCAGTTCCTGAGCGTTCCAGGGGCAGCAGAGGAAGTCGAAGTTGAACGCGCTGTGCATCTCGTCGGGGCGCAGGTACCGGGCGAACCGGATGGGGTCGGGCAGCCACATCTCGCCGACGAGAATCCTGTCACCGTCGTACTCGTCGACGATCCTGCGCCACTCCCGGTAGATCTCGTGCACGCCGTCCTGGTCGGAGTAGGGCTGGTCGGCGTCGGGCCGGCTGAAGTCCTTGACCAGACCGTCCGCCACGTCGATGCGGAACCCGTCGACGCCGCGGTCGAGCCAGAACCGCAGGATGTCCTCGAACTCGTCCTCGACGGCCGGGTTCTCCCAGTTGAAGTCCGGCTGCTCGGCGGCGTAGAGGTGCAGATACCAGCGGCCGTCGGGCAGTTTGCTCCACGCCGGGCCGCCGAAGCGCGACTTCCAGTCGTTGGGGAGATCTTCGGTGTCACGGATGTGGAAGCGATCCCACAAGCCTTCCGTGAACCACGGGTGCTGGTCGCTGCAGTGGTTCGGGACGAGGTCGATGATGATCCGGATGCCGAGGCCGTGCGCGTCGGCGATGAGTTTCTCGGCGTCGGCAAGAGATCCGAAGACCGGTTCGATGTCGCGGTAGTCCGCCACGTCGTAGCCGCCGTCGGCGAGCGGGCTCGGATACCAGGGGTTGAGCCAGATCGCGTCGAAGCCGAGGCTCGCGATGTGCTGGAGCTTGGCGCGGAGGCCGGCCAGGTCGCCGATGCCGTCACCGTTGCCGTCCGCGAAGCTGCGCAGGTAGACCTGGTAGATGGATGCGTTGCGCCACCAACTCATCTGGTGTCCTTTCAGCCTTTGACGCCGGCCGCGGTGAGCCCCGCGAGGATGTGCCGCTGGAACGCCAGGAACAGGGCGACCATCGGCAGGCTCGCCAGCACGAGGCCCGCGAGCAGGAGGTTGATCGGGGTGTCGGGGGCGAAGCGCTGCAGTGCCACGCTGAGCGTCTGCTTCGCCGGGTCGGGAAACACGAGCAGCGGCCAGATGAAGTCCTTCCAGGCCGCGACGACCGCGAAGATCGAGACGACGGCGAGGATCGGCCGGGAGATCGGCAGGATGATCCGGACCAGGGTCGTCCACGTGCCCGCGCCGTCGATTCTGGCCGCCTCCAGCAGTTCCTCGGGGATCTGGTCGAAGAAGCGCTTGAGCAGGTAGACGTTCAGCGCGTTGGCCGCGAACGGCAGCCAGATGCCCGCCGGGTTGTTGAGCAGGTCGAGGTCGGTGAGCGTCAGGTAGACCGGGACCAGCAACGCCGTGGCGGGCAGCATCAGCGTGGCCAGCATCAGGCCCAGGATCACGTTGCCGAAGATGGGGCGCAGCTTGGACAACGCGTAGGCCGCCGGGACGATCACGGCCATCTGCACGGCCCACGCGCCGATCGCGACGACGAACGTGTTGAGGAAGAACCGGCCGAGGTCCATGTAGTTCCAGGCGTTGACGTACGCGTCCGGTTCCCACGTGTGCGGCAGGATCGTCGGTGGTTGCTGGGCGAGCTCGGCCGGGGGCTTGAACGCGCCGAGCAGCACCCAGACCAGCGGCAGCAGGAACGCCGCGGTGAACAGGACCAGCGTGCCGGTGAGGACGATCCAGTAGACGGGGCCGCTTCCCCTGGTGAGGGTCCTCATGCGTCGGCCTTCCTGGTGATCTTGAGGTAGAGGAAGGAGAAGACGCCCAGCACTGCGAAGAGGATCAGGCTCAGCGCGCTCGCGGTGCCGAAGTCGTTGTAGTAGAAGGCGTAGCGGTAGAGCAGGAGCAGCACGGTGACCGTGGACTCCTCCGGGCCGCCGCCGGTCATCACGAACGGCTCGGTGAAGATCTGCATGGTCGCCACGACCTGCAGCAGCAACAGCATGAGGATCACGAACTTGGTCTGCGGGATCGTGACGTGCCAGATCTTCTTGAGGATTCCCGCGCCGTCCAGGTCCGCGGCTTCGTACAGCTCGCCGGGGATGGTCTGCAGCGCGGCCAGGTAGATCAGCGTCGCCGAGCCCATGTTCGCCCACGTGATCACCAGGACGAGGCTGATCATGCTGGTGCTGCTGGAGTCGAGCCATTGTGACGTCGGAAGGTTCAGTCCTCTGAGGACCGAGTTGAACAGGCCGGGCCCGGGGTCGTAGAACCACTTCCACAGCAGGGCCGTGACGACCGGCGGCAGCATCACCGGCAGGTAGACCAGCAGTCGGAAGTAGCCCTTGGCGTGCCTCAGCTCGTTGAGCACCACGGCGGTGAGGAACGGGATGCCGAAGCCGATGACCAGTGCGAGGATCGTGAAGTACGCCGTGTTGCGCCACGCCACCACGAACAGCGGGTCCGCGAAGAGCCGTTCGAAGTTCTCCCAGCCCACCCAGTCGGGGCTCGTGACGAAGTTGACCTGCTGAACGCTCAGGACCACCCCGCGCACGATGGGCCACCAGGAGAACACCGCGAAGACGACCAGCGCGAGGCTGAGGAAGCCGTACGCGGTGACGTGGCGCCGCACCTACTTCACCTGTGCCAGAACGGCGTTGACCTTGGTCTCCGCATCCTTGAGCAACGCGGCGTGGTCGGCGTCCCTGTTGGTCAGGGTCGCCTGCACGACGCTGTCGAGGATCGCGTAGACCTGCTGTGCCTGCGGAGGTTCGAGCGACCCCTTGGTCTTCTCGGAGCCGTCCACATAGGCCTGGAAGTTCTGCACGGGCATGGTGGCGAACTTGCCCTTGAGGTCTTCCTGCTTCTTGCGCGGCTCACCGGTCCAGATGTCGGCGATCGGCGGGATCGGCAGGCCGACGGGCTGGCCGCGGTCCTTGTACTTCTGCAGGTTGCCTTCGAGGCGGTCCGGGTTCAGGTACTTCCACTGGACCCACTTCAGGCCCGCCTTGATCTTCTCCGGCGTGGCCTTCGGGTTGATCATGTAGCCCTCGCCGCCGAGCAGAGTTCCCTGCTGGCCGGGGATCGCCGCGAGACCGTAATCGTCGTACTTGCCCTTGAACTGGTTGACGATCGCGGCGACGTTGTCGGGCGCGGCGAGGTACATGCCGAGCTGGCCCGCGCCCATCATGTTCTGCACGTCGCCGATCTCCAGGAGCTGCTTGTCGCCCATGGAGTTGTCGTCCCAGCGCATCTCCTTGAGGCGGCGCAGGACTTCCTTGCCCTTGTCGTTGTTGAAGTCGGCCTTGTAGGCGTCGCCGTCCTTGCGCGCGATGTCACCGCCGACGGACTTCATCCACGTGGTGAAGTGCCAGCCGCCCTGGTTGCTCTTGCTGTACTCGGCGAACCCGGTGACGCCGGCGTCCTTGAGCTTCCTGGCCGCTGACCTGACCTCGTCCCACGTCTTCGGCGGCGAGTCCGGGTTCAGGCCGGCCTTGGTGAAGTTGGCGCGGCTGTAGAGCAGGCCCATCGTGTAGTTGGCGGTGGGCAGCCCGTAGACCTTGCCGTCGACCGTGAAGACGTCCTTGAGCTCTTTCTTGAGGTCGCCGTAGTACTTGACGTCCTTGACGTAATCGGTGAGGTCGGCGGCCTGTTTGCGGGCGATGAGCGCCGCCGGATCCGTGAAGTAGACGTAGAAGACGTCCTCGAGCTGTCCGCCGGCGAGCTTGGCGCTGAACGTCTTCGGGTCCATGAACCCCTCGTGCGGCACGAGGTCGATGTCGGGGTTCGCCTTCTCGAACTCCGCGACGTCCTCGTCGAAAACCTTGCGGTCGAACGCCTGGGTCTGCGGCGGCTGGCCGTTGATGTTGATCTGGACCTGGCCGCCGGGCTCGGTCGTGGAACCGCTCCCACAGCCGGCGACCAGGACACAGCCCAGCAGCACGGCAGCGGACTTCTTCATGGTGGGGCCGCCCTTCTCGCGAGCGCGTCGATGTGACGGCGACCATAAGTCGTCGTTACATCTGAACGCAATATCTAGACGAAAACTCGCAAGAAGCCGACTGCCTTACCTGATGGGTGCGGTGGAGGCCCTCACCACCAGTTCGGGCTCGAAGAGGAGCTCGTCCGGCGCGACCGCGTTGCCGGAGATCTGGTTGGCCAGCAGCTCCACCGCCGCCCGCCCCATCGCCTCGATCGGCTGCCGCACCGTGGTGAGCGGCGGATCGGTGCAGGTCATGAACGCCGAGTCGTCGTACCCGATGATCGACACGTCCTTGGGCACGTCCAGCCCAGCTCGTCGCACTGCCCGGATGGCACCGAGAGCGAGAGGGTCGCTCGCACAGATGATCGCCGTGACGCCGCGCTGCACGAGTTTCGTTGCCGCCGCCTGCCCGCCCTCGAGGCTGAACATGGCGTGCTCGACATCGGCCCCGCCCTGCCTGGTGATGGCCTCGAGCTTCCGCTGGCTGGGCACGTGGTCCGGCGGCCCCAGCACGGCCCCGATCCTGCGGTGCCCCAACGAGGTCAAATGCCCGTACGCCTGCTCCACCGCCACCGCGTCATCACACGAGACCCGCGGGAACGCCAGGTCGTCTATGGCGGCGTTGACCAGCACCGCAGGCAGCTTCCTGCTCATCATCTGCTGGTAGTGCCCGTGGCTCGCGTCCTTCTGCGCGTACAGCCCGCCCGCGAACACGATCCCCGACACGTGCTGCTCGAGCAGCAATTCCAGGTACTCGGCCTCCGTGACCCCGCCGGCCGTCCGCGTGCACAGAACAGGCGTGAAACCCCTCTGCGCCAGCGCGTTGCCGACCACGTCCGCGAACGCGGGGAAGATCGGGTTCTGCAACTCGGGCAGAACGAGACCGACCAGCCTGGCCCGCTCGCCCCTGAGCTGCGTCGGCCTCTCGTAACCCAGCACGTCGAGCGCGGTGAGCACGGCACTGCGCGTGGCGTCCGAGACGCCCGGCTTGCCGTTCAGCACCCGGCTGACGGTGGCCTCGCTGACCCCGACCTTGGCCGCGACCTCGGCCAGCCTCCGTTGCGTCATGGCGCAAGTGTACGCAAGTTCTTGCGCTCGCTTGCAGGACCACGCTCACCCGCTCGGCAGGCGCCCTCGACGTTAGCGTGCGTTTACGCTCGAACGTCACCTGCGGTGAGGGGAGACGTCACAGTGCCCGAGTCCGATCCGGATGTTCCCGCGCCGCCGCCCTCGCCGCCCGTCACGAATGTCGACTGGTTCCGCAGAGCGCCGACGGGCGGCACGGTCAGTGCTGGGCCTCGCGCCACATCAGGGCCACACCGTGACCAGGGAGCAACCACGACCGAACCGTGAGGTCGTTCAGGTCGTCGGCCTTCTGCCACTGGGCCGTGATCGTGTTGGAGCGGAAGAGGAACGGCATGATGCTGAACTCGTGCTCCGGTGACTGGTCGACGCCGAGGCCGCGCGCGTCGAAGATGATCTGCTCCACATAGGACGGATAAGGCGGCTGCCAGTAGCAGAAACCTTCGTTGGTGCGCTGGAGCGTCCGGGACCGCACGCTGAGTCCCCGGATGGCGCTGACGATGTGGTCGTCCGCGATGGCACTGAGATCGCACTCGAAGATGCGCAGGTCGCTGAGGTGGTCGTGCGTGCTCAGCTTCGGCAGCGGCCACATCGACTCCCGGAAGAAAGTCAGGTAGTTCGGCCACTGGTCGAAGCGCACCTCGACGAGTGGGATCTGGCTCGGCGCGGCGGAACGCTGCTTGCCCGCGTGGTCCACGTACTCGACCGCGATCTGGGTCGAGCCGAGCAGATCGTCCACGGACTCGAGGAACAGCGACGGGTCGGTGACGTAGTAGAGCTCGAACAGGGGATAGCGGCAGGCGGCGCTGATGGTGTCGCGCAGCAGCACGTTGCTGGTGGCGAGGATGACGAAGCGATCCACCGGAACGTTGTGCCGGAACTGGTAGGTCTGCGTGATCACCAGGTGGTAGGTCTTGGTGTCGATGCCCTGCAGTTCCATCTTCACCGTCGTGTTGGTGCTGATGGTGAGGTCCTTGCCGTGCGGGCGCAGGCCGTTGCCGCCCAGCACTCCCGAGATCACGTCCTGGTTCGCGTCGTTGCTGCCGTAGATGGTCGACAGGAACGTCTTCAGCACGTCACCGGGCAGCAGGTGCTCGACGATGCTCGGGCCGGAGATGCGGCTGATCTCGGTGACCAGGCGGCGGTGCAGGAAGAGTTCGTACGCGCCGACCAGGATGCCGATCAGCGCGGGCAACGGCCAGAGCACCACCAACACGTCGTGCAGCAGGCTGCGCGAGGTTGGTTGCCACAGCAGTACCGCGGTCAGGTCCGCTGCCGCGATCAGGATCAGCGACCCAGCGACGGCCAGCGCCTGCTTGTGCCCGCGCGCAGCCACCACTCGTCGCCCGCCCCCTCACTCCACCGGCTGTCCCTACATGGTGGGAGTGATGTCGCAGCAGCGCCAGACCCATTCGGTCCTCGCCGTATCAGCGAGGCCGGTTCCAGATCGGGTTGTCCGACACCCCGACGTACGTGCTGAGCGTGGCTTTCGGCACCGTGTCGTCCGTGGCGACGTCGTTGTAGAGGCCGAGCAGGTGCGTGGTCATGGCGCTCTTCGCGCCGACCTCGTCGTGCCGGCGCAGGAACCAGATGATCTGGTCGTGCTGGTCGGCCGACCTGTTGTGCACCTCGCGGGACGGGTGCGCGTGCCGCTTGCAGTCCTGCAGGCCGGGCACGAGCGCCTGGTACATCTGTTCCAGCAGTTCGTTGTGCGACGCGCGGATCAGCGTCGAGTGGAACTCCTCGTCCGACTCGATCACCTCCTGCATGTCGTCGACGGCCGCGCGCTGGTAGCGGCGGTTCAGCTTGGTCAGTTCGTCCAGCTCACCGTCGCCCGCGCGGACCGCGGCCAGGCTCGCGGCCGTGGTCTCCAGCGCGATGCGCACTTCCAGCAGGTCGGTCTGGGTGAACTGGCGGGCGGCGAGCCTGCCCTCCAGGTGCTCCTCGACAGCGGCGAGGTCGGTGCGGCGGACGTACCAGCCCAGGCCGCGGCGCACCTCGACGATGCCCTGCAGCTGAAGTCGCTGAAGAGCTGTACGCAGCGACGACCGGGCGACATCCAGTTTGCGGGCCAGTTCCGGCTCGGTGGGGAGGCGGTCGCCGGCCTTGAGGGTGCCGCCGATGATCTGCTCGCGGAGCTTCTGCTCGATGAGCTCCGGCAGAGGCCGTCGCGAATCAGGCGAGAGCGACCAGCTCTCGCCGATATGTGCGTCGTCGGCGGGCATTGGTTCAGCGTAGGCCTATCGCAGTCTGGTTGCAACTTGTCTGGCAACCTGGCGACCGTTGACAGACAACCTACAACGCGAGATTCTTGCAAGGGGTGAGACGCCCGGGACCGCCCACACCTGGGAGGAACGTGCTCGCCCAGTCGGGAGGGAGCGAGATGTCCACAGGAAGTGCACTCGGAATAGCCGCCGCCGTAGCAGTCGCCGTCACCGCGATCGGCTGGCGCACCGTGCTCACCATGGTCGCCGTCTCGATCGTCGCGCTTGCCGTCGTCGGCTTCGTGAACGTCACCAGCATCATCTTCGGCTGATGTGCAGATCCAGCTAGTGGCGTGGCCCCGAACGTTGCCAGGCGAATTCGCGGTCAGACGGGTGCATCGTGGTGCCGCCCCCGCGTCCTCATACTGGACGTATGGGGGTGCGGGGGCGGTGCCGCGAGGCGCCCTGCTGAGCGTGAATTACCCGGCCACGTTCTGGGTCGCGCCACTAGTTCCCGGTGCCCCGGTCCGCGTCCCAGGACGCAGGCCGGGGCACCGGTCTTTTCGAGGGGGATCCTCAGTGTGGTGCAGTTCACGATGTGTAAAGTGGCGCGCCTCAGGGCGCCGCTGTCGGCAGCGGGGCACTGGCTCCATGGCGTCGGGGGACGTGAACGGAGTCTGAAATGGCTGCGCCCGCGAGCACGCATGCGCTTCATGCGGCGCTGTCGCCTGCGTCCGAACTCGTCGACGACCGCCGTGCGCTCTACCGGCTCGCGCTGGAGTTGTTCGCGCCTGGGTTCGAGTTGTCCGACAACCTCGCCGACCACCCGATCGTCCGCTACGAGATCGGCCGCGCGCTCGCCGGGCACGATGGTCTGGACCCGGTGCGGCTGAAGGAAGTCGCCGCGATGTCGGTGCGCGACGCCGGTGTCCCGGTCGCGGCGGATCCGGCGGCCGCCGAGATGCTCGAGGCGCCGCTGCGCATCGTCGCCCCCGCCGGGGTCCGGCCGCAGCCGCTGACCGAGGCGGACGGCGAGCGGTTCGAGACAGTGCTGCTGATCGTGGCCGAAGGGGTCCGGCTGTTCAGGGCGCTCGCTCCCGCGATGGCGGACGATCTGCTCGCGCACGTGTCGATGCTGGCGGTGATGAAGAAGGAGACGTCGGGAGGCGTGGTCTCGGCGTCCTCGCGCTACGTCCCCGGCATCGTGCTGATCGACGAGCCTTCGCTGCCCATGGAGGTCGCCGAGGCGCTCGTGCACGAGGGCGCGCATGAAAAGTTCTTCGACCTGGCCATCACCAAAGAATTTCTTGACGCAAGGGCCGAGGACGCGGATTATTTCGAGAATTCGTGGTCTGGAGCGAGATGGCCACTGGAACAGACGTTCGCGGCGTGGCACGCCTACAGCTGCCTTGCGCAGTTCTTCCTGTCGATTGGCACCGAACAGCTCGGCCCGGATTCATTGCTGCCGAATGCGAAGCAGCGCGCCGCCGAGATCGGTGAATGGCTGCTGGCGCACGAGCGCGACCTGCAAGGGCACGCGCGTTGGTTGCTGCACGCCCTAATGGGCGATACCGGTGGTCACGTCGGTGGACAGGTAGTTCCGTCCGGTGTGGACGGTGTGGCACCATCTCCCAAGATTTCCCAACACTGGGAATTCCACGTGCTACCGGACGTCCGGTACAAGTGTTCGGCTACGGGGCGCGTGGTAGCTGGTCGATCAACTAACCCGCCTGAGATTTATTGGCTCGATGAGGACGCGAGTTGGGCTCTGACCAACTCGTGTCAAGTTGGGAAGTTCGCAACGTTCGAGCGCGCAGTCCTCCGGGCAACCGAGGAATGGCAGGTCGGTTCCGCAGTGGCGCGGCACCGGCTGGAAAACGCGCTCGACTGGCTTCTCAGCGCGCAACTCATCGGGCGTACCGATCCCGAGAAGGAACTATGACCACCCCGAACCAGCCCTTTCGCGGGCCGCAGTCTTCCCAGACCCCCGGCCTGCCTGTTCCCCACCTCCCTGGCGGTGCGGGTCCGGTGATCGGTACTCCGGTCACCCCTGTCGACTGGTTCAGGCGTATGCCCAACGGTGGTGGCACCGTGTTCCTGCGTCCTGCTCAGGTTGAGCAGAACGACTGAGTCGCGACGGCAGCAAACGCTGAAGGGGCCGGTTCGCCGGCCCCTTCGGCGTTCGGTCGTTTGGCACAGGACCTCACGGCGGCATAACGACTGGGCCACAGGGCGTACCTGAGACCGTTCCTTCACCCGTTAGGGGGACGTCGATGGTCTTAGATCTCGGCAACCCGCCGATCCCCCTGGAGAACAGATGGCCCTGTCCAGACCGCTCGCTGCCTTCGCCGCGGCGTCGTTCGCACTGGTCGCGCTCAGCACCACCGCCTACGCCGGTGGCGAGCTGAAGTCCGGTGACCCGCGCGCCACCGTCCACGACAAGAACGTGACCACGTGTGAGGCCGCTGGGCTGCCCGGCAAGACCATCGCGTCCGGCCAGATCAAGGCCGAGGCTGACGACGTCTACATCGACGTGCTCGACCACACGGGCATCACGGCTGTCGTGGTCAAGGGTGGCGACGCGTACAACGTCTACCTCGCGAGCGCGCTGAGCGAGGGCTGGACCGACCTGCACTCGCCGCTCAACCCCAACGGCAAGCCCGCGGGCATCAGCCACTGGTTCGCGTGTGGCGAGCTCACCGGCGAGCAGCCGCCGACCGAGGAAGTGCCTCCGACGAAGGAGCAGCCGCCGACGGAGACCGTGACGTCGACGCCCTCGTCCTCCGCGACCACCCCCGCCACCTCGGTCACCACCTCGCCGGCTGCCCCGGCCGGTGCTGAGGAGCTGGCGTCGACCGGGTTCGGGTCTGCCTGGTTGCTCGGTGTCGGTGCCGCGCTCGTCGCTGCTGGGGCCGCCGTGCTGTTGGTGCTGCGCAGGCGTCGCGCCTAGGAGTTCTCGATCAGCACGCCCCAGAGCGTGCCGAAGAGGATGCGTGTTTCGACGTGGAACTCCACGTCCGATGGAGCCGCCCCGCCGCCGTAGATGTCCACGGCGCGCTGGGCGGCTTCTGTGCCTGCGGCGCCTGCCAGGCAGGCCAGGTCCCAGGCGACGGGGCCGCGCCAGGTGTCCTCGAAGTCGTTCCACACAGGACCGGACGGCGTCATCAGCACGTTGCCGTAGTGCGGGTCGCCGTGCAGCGGTTGGACGTCGTTGTAGTGCGCGTCCCACAGAGCAAGGAGTTCGGCACGGCGTTCGTAGAACGGCGACAGGCCCGGAACGCCCTGCGCGGTGAGGTACGCGAGCGTGTTGTCGGTGTCGTCGAGAGGGCCACGCGCGGGCAGGGAGCCCTCGTACAACCTGAGTTCGGCGTGCAGATCGGGCAGCATCTTCAGCACGTCGGGGCGACTCAGCTCGACAGACGGATCGTGCGGGACGTACGTGGTGAACGAGAGTACGAAGCCGTCGTGTGTGTGAGGTCCGGCAGGGAGTTCGGTGGAAGGCGTCACGACAGGGACGCCGCGCGAGGCCAGGAATGCGGACACCGCCAGGTCGCGACCGAAGTGATCAATGACCGACGGGCGGACCAGGGCTGTGCGTGAGGCGACTCGGGCCACGACCGGGGCCGGGCGCAGGTGCACGATGACGTTGCTGCCGGCCTTCATGACGACGGGGTCCGTGCAAACAACTCCGTGAGAGGCTGCGAACGACACGGCGGCGCTTACGGCTGCTGAAGTGCTCACGGCAAAGAGGCTGGCATCAGCCCTGCGGGAGAAGCGACTCCATTTCCGCGATCTCCTTCTCCTGGTGGCTGATCACGTCCTGGGCCAGCGTGCGGGCGGCGGGGTCGGTGCCCGCAGCCAAGTGCTTCTGAGCCATCTCCACGGCGCCGCGGTGGTGCTGGATCATCAGCGAGAGCCACTGGCGGTCGAAGTCGCTGCCGGAGAGGTCGGCGAGGTCGCCCAGCTCGACCATGCCGTGCGACTCGGAGTGGCCGTGTGAGGAATGGCTCTCCGCCTTGACTGGCGCGTTCCACGTCTTCAGCCAGCCGTTCATGCGGTCGATTTCGGGCTTCTGCGCACCGGAGATGCGCGAGGCCAGGTCGATCACGTGGCTGTTCGTCGTGCGGGAGGCGACCAGGCCGGACATCTCCAGCGCCTGCTCGTGGTGCGGGACCATGCCCTGCGCGAACGCGACGTCCGCGGAGTTGTGCGTGGCGGGTGAGCCACAAGCGGCCAGCAACAGGACAGAAGCGACAGCGAGCATTCGGAGCACGGCGGCAGGATACGTGTGACGTGCGCTACGCCGCTGGCAGGCGGCCATGGCCCACCCGAATGGAGCTGATCGGCTCCGTCTAATATCCCGGGGAGTTTCCCGAACGAACTGGTCCCACCAAGGCCTGGAGGCACCGTGACGGCCGTAGCCCCGCAGCCGATCGCAACGCGTCCTTATCCGACGCGCACTGCGGTCAAGGGGTCCTTCCTGCTGCGGATGTTCCGCACCACGGACCACAAGCAGATCGGCATCATGTACCTGGTCACCTCGTTCGCCTTCTTCATGGTGGGCGGCGCGATGGCCATGCTGATGCGGACCGAGCTGGCCCGTCCCGGCATGCAGTTCCTCAGCCAGGAGCAGTTCAACCAGCTCTTCACGATGCACGGCACCGTGATGCTGCTGCTGTACGCGACGCCCATCGTGTTCGGCTTCGCGAACTTCGTGCTCCCGTTGCAGATCGGCTCGCCCGACGTGGCGTTCCCGCGTCTCAACGCGTTCTCGTACTGGCTGTACCTCTTCGGCGGCCTGATCGTGATGTCCGGCTTCATCACCCCCGGTGGTGCGGCCGACTTCGGCTGGTTCGCCTACACCCCGCTGAGCAACGCGATCCACTCGCCCGGCGTCGGCGCCGACCTGTGGATCTCCGGCCTCGTCATCGGTGGTCTGGGCACGATCCTCGGCGCGGTCAACATGATCACCACCGTGGTCTGCCTGCGCGCGCCCGGCATGACGATGTTCCGCATGCCGATCTTCACCTGGAACATCCTGGTGACGTCGGTGCTGGTGCTGCTCGCGTTCCCGATCCTGACCGCGGCCCTGCTGGGCCTGCTGGCGGACCGGCATCTCGGTGCCCACGTGTTCGACCCCGCCAACGGTGGCGTGATCCTGTGGCAGCACCTCTTCTGGTTCTTCGGGCACCCCGAGGTCTACATCGTCGCCCTGCCGTTCTTCGGCATCGTGTCGGAGATCTTCCCGGTGTTCAGCCGCAAGCCGATCTTCGGTTACAACGGCCTGGTCTACGCGACGCTCGGCATCGCGGCCCTGTCGGTGGCCGTGTGGGCGCACCACATGTACGCGACCGGCGCCGTGCTGCTGCCGTTCTTCGCCTTCATGACGTTCCTCATCGCGGTCCCGACCGGTGTGAAGTTCTTCAACTGGATCGGCACGATGTGGAAGGGCCAGCTGACGTTCGAGACGCCGATGCTGTTCTCGATCGGCTTCATCGTCACGTTCCTCTTCGGTGGCCTGTCCGGCATCCTGCTGGCCGCGCCGGCGATCGACTTCCACGTGTCGGACACGTACTTCGTCGTCGCGCACTTCCACTACGTGCTGTACGGCACGATCGTCTTCGCGACCTTCGCGGGCATCTACTTCTGGTTCCCGAAGATCACCGGCCGCTTCATGGACGAGCCGCTCGGCAAGCTGCACTTCTGGACGACGTTCATCGGCTTCCACGCGACGTTCCTCGTTCAGCACTGGCTGGGCAACGAGGGCATGCCGCGCCGGTACGCCGACTACCTCGCGTCCGACGGCTTCACCACGCTGAACATGGTGTCGACGATCGGTGCCTACATCCTGGGCGCGTCGACGCTGCCGTTCATCTGGAACGTCTTCCGCTCGTACCGCTTCGGCGAGGTCGTGACGGTCGACGACCCGTGGGGCTACGGCAACTCGCTCGAGTGGGCCACCTCGTCCCCGCCGCCGCGGCACAACTTCACCGAGCTGCCCCGGATCCGTTCCGAGCGCCCGGCGTTCGAGCTGCACTACCCGCACATGATCGAGCGCATCCGCAACGAGGGTCACGTGACCTTCACCGGCAAGACGATCGCGCACAAGGACGCCAAGCCCGCTCCCTCGGAGCTGGCTGCAGCCGCGATCAAGTCGGGTACGGCCTCCGAGAAGGACGATCCGGACCACGACAAGTAACCTCCAAGTCGATTCTCCGGCCACCCGCGAAGCGAGTAGGCCGGAGGATCGACTTGGACCAGACTCGCCGCCAGGCGACAGTAGGCTCTGGTAACAGGTTCAACGACGAGCCCCGGCTGCTTCTCGCGGTCGGGGCTCGTTGCGTCTTACGAGGAGACGACGACGTGAAAACGCCCGTGCTCATCACCGTGACCGGCCCCGACAAGCCTGGCGTCTCCTCGGTGCTCTTCGCCGTGCTGACCAGGCACGGAGTCGAGGTCCTCGACGTGGAGCAGGTCGTCATCAGGGGCCGGCTGGTGCTCGGCGCGCTGGTGTCGACCGACCACGATCCCGAGGGTCTGCAGGAGTCGGTCGAACAGGCCATGGCCACCGTCTCGATGCACGTGGAGATCGAGATCGGCGCCGACTCGAAGCGCACCGCGCGCCTGGAGTCCTCGCACGTGCTGATCGTGCTGGGGCGTCCGGTGACGGCCAAGGCGTTCACCGAGGTCGCGCGCCGGTTGGCGTCGCTCGGCGTGAACATCGACGCGATCCGCGGCGTGGCCGACTACCCCGTCACGGGCCTCGAGCTGCGCGTTTCGGTTGCGGACGACACGCTGGAGAACGACGCGGAGCTGCGTTCGGCACTCGCGGACGTGTCGGTGCGGGTCGGCCTCGACATCGCCGTCGAACGGGCCGGCCTGACCCGCAGGGCCAAGCGCCTCGTGGTGTTCGACGTCGACTCGACGCTGATCCAGGGCGAGGTGATCGAGATGCTGGCCGCGCACGTCGGGTGCGAGGAGCAGGTGCGCGAGATCACCGAGGCCGCGATGCGCGGCGAGCTGGACTTCGCCGAGTCGCTGCGGCGCCGGGTGGCGTTGCTGGAGGGCCTCGACGAGAAGGTGCTGGACGAGGTCGGCGCGTCGCTGGAGCTCACGGCCGGCGCACGCACGACGATTCGCACGTTGAAGCGCCTCGGGTTCTACTGCGGGGTCGTGTCCGGCGGCTTCACGTCGGTGATCACGGCGCTCGCTGACGAGCTCCAGCTCGACTTCTGCGCGGCGAACACGCTGGAGGTCGTGGACGGCAAGCTGACC
Organism: Lentzea sp. NPDC005914; assembly: GCF_040629405.1. Lineage (NCBI taxonomy): Bacteria > Bacillati > Actinomycetota > Actinomycetes > Pseudonocardiales > Pseudonocardiaceae > Lentzea > Lentzea sp. NPDC005914. Next base: position 173,931 of record NZ_JBEXVQ010000010.1, read on the forward strand.
GGCAAGGTGGTCGGCGAGATCGTCGACCGGCCGGGCAAGGCCGTGGCGCTGCGCCGGTTCGCCGAGGAGGCGGGCGTGTCGCTGGCGCAGTGCGTGGCGGTCGGTGACGGCGCGAACGACATCGACATGCTGGGCGCGGCCGGGCTGGGCATCGCGTTCAACGCCAAGCCCGCGTTGCGCGAGGTGGCCGACACCGCGCTGTCGCACCCGTTCCTGGACGCGGTGCTGTTCATCCTCGGCGTGACGCGGGCCGAGGTGGAGGCCGCGGACGCCGCGGACGGCCTGGAGCTGACCCGGCTGTGATGATCCTCGACCTGATCGCGTCCCGGAACTACGCCGAGGAGTCCGAAGTCCGCGCGATGCCGATGGTGTTGCGCATCGAACGCGTGGACCCGCCTTCGCGGACGGCTTTGCTGGAGGCCGCGGCTGCTTCGGCGGTCGCGGTGTGCCTCGACCCGCGTGCGGACGTCGGCGGCGAGTGGCACGAGGCCGTGCGCGCGTGGGTGGCCGGGCGGATCCGCAAGGTGTCGCGGCGGGCGCGTGGCGTGCAGTGGGACGCGGTGCAGGAGCTGCCGGGCGTGACGATCACCGTGGACGGTGCTTCGGTGCGGTCGCTGCTGCCCGTGCTGGTGTCCGAGACGCCTCGGGAGGTCGCGAAGCTGCAGATCTCCGGGTCTGATCTGCCTCCTGACGAGCCTGGAGCGGTGCCTGAGGGTGCGCGGCTGCTGTACGTGAACCCGCGCGTCGAGATGTCCGCCGGCAAGCTCGCGGCGCAGGTCGGGCACGCGTCGATGTTGCTGGCGCCTCATCTTTCGGTGTCCGAGCTCAAGGCGTGGGCGGCGTTGGACTACCGGTGTGCAGTGCGGACGCCTTCGGTGGCCGAGTGGGACTCGTTGATCCACCGCGGCGACGTCGTGGCCGTGCGGGACGCGGGCTTCACGGAGGTCGAGCCGGGCACGACGACGGTACTTGCTGTTTAACATCGGGCTAATCGGGTAAATCTCCGGCTCGTGGGCTTACTCGACGTGCTCGACGCGCGGCTCGGTGACGGGCTGGAGAACGTGCTGTGCTCCCATCACGCCCGCAGACTGCGCCGGCTGGGGTGGGGCGAGGTGCTGGAAAGTGGCGACGCGGGGTGGTTCACCCCGCGTCGGCCCGTTCAGCGCGGCAACAAGATCGAGGTCCTGGTAGACGGCGCGGCGGCGTTTCCCGTTGTGGCAGAGGCGATCGAGAACGCGCAGAAGTACGTTCACATCGCGAACTGGCACGCGTCGCCCGACTTCCAGCTGACCCGCGAGCCGGGCGCACCGCAGCTGCGCGAGCTGCTTTCGGCTGCGGCGGAACGGGTTCCGGTGCGCGTGCTGCTGTGGGCGGGGCCGCCGATCCCGTTCTTCGAGCCGACGCGCAAGCGGGCCGCGGCGGCGCAGAAGGCCTTTCTGGAGTGCGGGGCCGTCCGGTGTGAGCTGGACGCCCGCGAACGGACGTTGCACTGCCACCACGAGAAGATCGTGATCGTCGACGACGTGGCGTTCGTCGGTGGCCTCGACATGACCGCTGTGGAAGGCGACCGGCACGACTCGCCGGAGCATCCGCCGCGCGACCTCGGCTGGCACGACCACGTGGCTCGCGTGGAGGGCCCGGCGGTGGCCGAGGTGGCGGCGCACTTCGCCGCACGGTGGCTGGAGATCGCGGGGGAGACCCTCCCCGCGCCGGTCGTGCCGCCCGAGGCCGGGTCGTCGTCGGTGCAGGTGGTGCGCACGATTCCGGAGAAGACCTACGATTTCGCGCCACACGGCGACTTCAGCCTGCTCGACTCGTACCTGCGGGCACTGCGGTCGTCGCAGTCGTTGATCTACCTGGAGAACCAGTTCCTGTGGTCGCCGGAGATCACCGAGGTGCTGATCGAGAAGCTGTGCCGGCCGCCGTCTGATGAGTTCCGCATGGTGCTGCTGTTGCCGCAGAAGCCGAGCAACGGCGCCGACACCACCCGCGGCCAGCTGGGCCGGTTGATCGACGCGGACGTCGATCGGCGGCTGGTCGCTGCAACCCTTGTCTCACACGGCGATGCTCCGGTCTACGTACACGCCAAGCTGGCCATTGTGGACGATCACTGGCTCTCGGTCGGCTCGGCGAACCTCAACGAGCACTCGTTGTTCAACGACACCGAGGTCAACGTGGTGACCGACGACGCCACGGTGGCCCGCGCGACCCGCATCCGGCTGTGGACCGAGCACCTGGGCGTGTCCGTGTCGGGCCCCGTGGATGAGGTGGTCGATCGGGTGTGGAGGCCCGCGCTGGAGGGGCGTTCGCGGGTGACGCCGCTGCCCGGGGTGTCGCGGCGGGCAGGAAGACTGCAAGGACCGTTACGTGGATTGCTGGTCGACGGCTGATCGCTGGGTCTAGTTTGGCGGCGTGGCCAACGAGGTGACGATCCCGCTGCTGCCGTGCTCCTCCATCGACGAGGTGGCCGAGTTCTACGTGATGCTCGGGTTCACGGTCACGTACCGGCAGTACCGGCCGAACGCGTACCTCTCGGTGCGGCGCGAGGAGATCAACCTCCACTTCTTCGGCATACCGGGGTACGAGGCCGAGCGGTCGTACAGCTCGTGCCTGATCCAGGCGGAGGACCCGCGGGAGCTGTACGAGGCGTTCGCCGCCGGCATGCGCGCGGTCTACGGGCAGGTGCTGCTCACGGGCATTCCGCGGATGACCCGGCCGCGGCGCGACGGGTTCCTGTTCGTCGATCCCGGCGGGAACTGGATCCGAGTGGTGCCGGCGGTGCGGGAGAGGGAGCCGTCGCGCAACGGCCTCACACGGGCGTTGCGGAACGCGGTGACGCTGGCCGGGTCGCACGGGGCTGAGCGGCAGGCGTTGAAGATCCTCGAAGGGGCGCTAGTGCGGGAGACGCACGCTTCGGAGGAGGAGCGGGCGGAGGCGTTGGACTTCCGCGACGAACTGCTTGAACGGCTTAATCTACATAGGTAGCATTGGTCGTGTGGAGCCACTACAACGCATCGGCAAGGCCACCGTCGATGTGCTCGAGGTGCTTTTGGGCGCCGACGAGCCGCGTTGGGGCCTGGAGATCATCAAGCTGACCGGGCGGCCGTCGGGCAGCGTCTACCCGCTGCTGGACCGGTTGGAGCGAGCTGGCTGGGTCACGTCCGAGTGGGATGACGACGCGGAACGGCGCGGGCCTCGCAGGCGCATGTACCGGCTGACGGCCGAAGGGGCTGCTGAAGCCCGCAAGGTCGTGGCGCGGGCTGCTCCGGCGCCGCGTTTCGTGCCCAGGACAGCGCAATGAGAGTCGCGTTGTTGGTGGTGCGGTTTGCGGCCGCGGTCATCGGTGATGAGCGCTATCGCGAGCAGTGGGAAGCGGATGTTGTTGGGGCGCGCGAACTCGGCATGTCGCCGTTGATGGTGGCGTTCGGGGCGTTGTGCGCTGTCGTTGCTATGCCGTCGAAAGGGGCTGTCGTGGCTGAGATCGGGCCGTTGGGCATGGCGTTGAAGCACGCGGGGACGCCGCGTGGACGGGTGCTGGCGATTGCCGTGGTGTCGGCGTTGCTGGTACTCGGTGGGGTTGCGCTGCTGTTCGCTTGAGCAAATTGCTCCGTGTCGTTTTGGCGGGACCGGGCTTAGCTTCGGGCGGTGGCTAACGAACTGACGATTCCACTCCTGCCGTGTCCGGACATTGACGAGATCGCGTCGTTCTACGAGATGCTCGGCTTCTCGGTCACCTATCGGCAGACGCGGCCGAACCCGCACGTGGCTTTGCAGCGGGAAGACATCAACCTGCACTTCTTCGGGATGGACGGCTTCGATCCCGAGCAGTCGTACGGCACCTGCCTGGTCATCGTGCAGGACACCGGTCCGTTGTACGAGGCGTTCGCGGCGGGGATGCGTGCGGCGCACGGGAAAGTGCTCATCTCCGGCATTCCGCGGATGACCCGGCCGCGGTTGCGCAACGACAGGTACACCGGGTTCAGCGTTGTCGATCCCGGTGGAAACTGGATCCGGATCAACAAGGCGACCGTGGAACCCGAGGCGACGACGAGGCTCGCCAAAGCCGTGGAGAACGCCGCGCGGCAGGCCGATGCGCGCGGGGACGAGCGGCAGGCGTTGAAGATCCTCGAAGGCGCGCTGAAACGAGCCGATGCTTCGGAACCCGGATTTGAGGAGGCTCAGGCGTTTCGGGACGAGCTCGTCGAGCGGATCAAGGGGTCTGTTTAGTTTGGGCAGCGTCCAGGCGCTTGAGGGCGGCCCTGACCACCTCGGGGTCGTAGGTCGTCCAGAACGGGGGGAGTGAGGCGCGCAGGAAGCCGCCGTAGCGGGCCGTGGCCAGCCTCGGGTCGAGGATGGCCACGACTCCCTTGTCCGACATCGAGCGCAGCAACCGGCCCGCGCCCTGGGCGAGCAGGAGGGCGGCGTGCGTGGCGGCGACGGTCAGGAAGCCGTTGCCACCGCGGGAGTTGATGGCCTTCTGGCGGGCGGAGGCGAGCGGGTCGTCCGGGCGCGGGAACGGGATGCGGTCCATGATCACGAGCTGCAGGGACGGGCCGGGGACGTCGACGCCCTGCCACAGCGACAGGGTGCCGAACAGGCACGTGCGCTCGTCCTCGGAGAACTTCTTGACCAGCAGACCCGTCGCGTCGTCGCCCTGGCAGAGGATCGGGTGGTCGAGCCTGTCCCGCAACGCTTCCGTGGCCGCCTTGGCCGCGCGCGTCGAGGAGAACAGACCGAGCGCGCGGCCACCGGCCGCGTTCACCAGACCCTCGATCTCGTCGAGGTACTCCGGCGGCAGGCCGTCTCGGCCCGGTTGCGGCAGATGCCTTGCCACGTAGAGGATGCCGCTCGACCCGTGCTGGAACGGCGAGCCGACGTCGAGACCCGTCCACTTGGGACCGTCGACGTCCTTGATCTCCTTGTCGGTGGCCGCGCCCTCGATCTTGCGGACCTTCTCCGACGGCGGCAGGCCCCACTGGCGGGCCATGGCGTCGAAAGCGCCGCCCAGCGTCAGCGTCGCGGACGTCAGCACCGTGGTGCGCTTGGCGAACAGCCGCTCGCGCAGCAGCCCGCCGACGCCCAGCGGCGCGACTCGCAGCGAGGGCGCCTTCTGGTTGAAGTCGCCGGACACCCACACGACGTCGCGCTCCTCGCCGAACGCCTCGAGGATCCGCACCGAGCAGTCGTGGACCTCCTCCAGCAACGCCAGCGCGAGCTTGCGCGCCGTCGCCCCGTCCGGGTCCTCCTTGCGCTCCGAACCCATCGCCGACATGCAGTTGTGCGCCGCGTCGCGCGTGGCCGCGAGTGCGCCCGAGAGTGCTTTCGGGAGCGCGTCGAGCCGGCCGGACGGCATGTCCTCGAGGATCATCGCCAGCCCGTCGCTCGCCTCGGCGAGCCGGTCCGCGACGTCCTGGTCGATCAGCCGGCCGCACCGGCGCGCGGCCATCGCCACGGACGCGCCGCTCAGCTCCTCAGTGGCCACCGACGTGACGCGGTCGACGAGGTCGTGCGCCTCGTCGATCACCACCACGTCGTGGTCCGGCAGCACCTGGTAGCCCTCCAACGCGTCGATGGCGAGCATCGCGTGGTTCGTCACCACCACGTCCGACTTGCCCGCCTGCGCCCGCGCCCGTTCCGCGAAGCAGTCGGTGCCGATCGGGCACTTAGACACGCCCAGGCACTCGCGCGCCGTGACGCTGACCTGCCGCCACGCCTGCTCGCTGACGCCGGGCACCAGCTCGTCGCGGTCGCCGGTCTCGGTGTCCGACGACCACTCGTTGAGCCGCTTCACCTCACGCCCGAGCTTGGACACCGCGAACGGGTCGAACAGCGCGTCGTCCTCCGGCTCGTCCGGCGCGCCGTTGTGCACGCGGTGCATGCACAGGTAGTTCCTGCGGCCCTTGAGGATGGCGAACGTGGGCTCCCGGCCAAGGTCTTTCTTGAGCGCCTTCGCCAGGCGCGGCAGGTCGCGGTCGACCAGCTGCCGTTGCAGGGCGATCGTGGCGGTCGAGATCACCACCGTCTCGTCCTCGGCCACGGCGTGCCTGATCGACGGCACCAGGTACGCCAGCGACTTGCCCGTGCCCGTCCCCGCCTGCACCGCGAGATGCTCACCGGTGCGGATCGAGTGGTCGACGGCCTCGGCCATCTCCACCTGACCAGGGCGCTCCGCACCACCGACGGCGTGGACGGCGGTCTCGAGCAGGCTCAGCGTGGGGGGAACTTCAGGCACGAGACAGACCGTACCCGGCAGGTCCGACACTCCCCGCCGGACACCGCCGACTCGCCAGACCTGCAGCCGGGCCCCGGGCGCCGGCGAGGTCAGTCGCCGCCACCGCCTCCGCACCCACCGCCGCAGCCACCTCCGCTGTCGCCGCCACCGTCACCACCGCCGCACGAGCTCGACGAACAACCGCTTCCGCAGCTGCTGCCGGACGACGTGTCGCGGTGGGGCAGCAGCCCGATCATCACGGGGGTGAGGCCGAACATCCCGGCGATCGCGACGCGGCCGACCTTGCCCCGCAGCCCGCGCGCGGCGACGGCGCCCACCGGGTCCTGCTGCGACACGCGCAGGCTCGCCCGGTTCGCCAGCTCGTAGCCGGCTCTCGTGCGCAACCGGCCGGGGTCGCGGGCCTTCAGCACCGACGCCCAGACGATCACCAGCGCCCCGGCGGCGAAGAAGTACCAGGACGGGTACTCGACCACCTCCGGCACGGGGAGTTCCAGTAGGAGCTCGGGCACCACGATCCGCAGGAATCCGGCCAGCCCGAGTCCGGTGCCCAGCAGGAACAGCCACGGGTGCAGACGCGGCCGCCACGAGCGGTGGTGCCGCAGCAGGCCGCGATCGGCGAGGTGGTGGCGCAGGCCGTCCGCCTCGGGCGAGCCGGCCGCTTCGCGCAGGACGTCGTGCAGGTACCTGCCGACCTGGACGCTGTTCAGGATGCGCGCTTCCAACGGCGAGATGCGGCCCGGGTTGCGGTGGACAGCGGTCACCACGCCGTCACGGGAGATCCGGGCCGCGCCGATGTGCAGCAGTCGCGCCAGGGCGACCTCGGCGGCACGGGTCGGGCCGCCGACGAGACAGCCCAGCTCTTCCGGGGTATGCGTCGTCACGCGGATTTCTCGGCCGCGGACCTCACGTCGTTACGTCGGCCAGGATTCGGTCGAACAGCTCGACGGCCGCCTTGAGGTGCGAACTCGTCAGCGGCACGTCACCACCCCGGCGGACGGCCACCAGGTCGGGCAACGGCAGATCGGGCCACCGGGCCGCGGCCAGCTCACCCGCGCGCGACTTGCTCACGATCTCGCCGGTCCGGATGGTGTGCCACAAGCGCGCGGGTCCCAGTCCGATCCAGAGGATGTCCTCGGGCGGCAACTCCGGCATCGTGCGGACCTTGTCGAACAAGCGCTGCCAGTAGTCGACGAGGTTCGCACGGCAGTACGCCTCGACGTCAGCAGCAGTACCAGGGCAGGTGGGCCGTGCACCCCGCACGGTGTGACCAACGGTCCGCAGCTGCTGCCACAACACCGGAGTGATCTCCCCGGCCAACGGCGTCACGTCGGACACCGGCTTCTCCAACGAGCCGGCCAGAACCACGGCGACATCGGCGCCGTCGACAGAAGGCAGCGAAGCGGCCGAAGACAGCTCGATGACGATGTCCAGGTCCGAGCCGGCAACGACGTCGTCCAGCACACGCGACCCGTAAACGTGCGCGCCCACCACAAGACCTGGCAGGCGCGCATCGAGAAGATCCAAGTACTCCCCAGGTGTGATCACCTGGTCCAAGCTACCGACGCCGGACGAGTGCCCAGGCTCCCGGCAGCACGCCGGCCGCCAGCGCGATCTTCAGGGCGTCGCCGAGCAGGAACGGCACCACGCCGACGGCAACGGCCTTGGACAAGGACATCCCGGTCATCGCCATCAGCCACGGCACACCGACGGCGTAGATCGCCAGGTTGCCCAGCGCCATCGTGCCCACGACGCGCAACGGCGTGCGGTCACCGCCACGGCCTGCGAGAGCGCCAACGAGTGCACCCGCGAACACGAAGCCCACGACGTAGCCCAGCGACACAGGCGCGCCCGACGTCCCGCCCTGGAACCACGGCACACCCGCGACACCCGCGATCAAGTACAGGAGCATCGAGGTCGCGCCGCGCTGCCAACCCAGAGCAGCGCCCACGAGAAGAGCGGCGAACGTCTGGCCGGTCAGCGGAACCGGGCTGCCCGGAATCGGCAGGGCCACCTGGGCGGCCAGGCCGGTGAAGGCGGCACCGGCGACCACCAGGGTCAGATCGCGGACCAGAGAGCCCGGCACGAAGTCGGCGAGCACGGTGCGACGGGGCGCAAGCGCGAGTGTCATGTTCCCTCCCAGGCGGAATCGAGAGAACCTGAGGTTAACCAGGGAAACTCGCGAACGTCTTTGTTCGATCTATACAAGTGACCGTTCACACATCGAGGGCGACCTTGCCCGCCGCCCGCTCGGTGTTGCGGCGGGTCTTGGTCCAGCCGTTGTTGCCGCGCACCAAGCGGATCAGCGCGCGCCACGACGTGATGTAGAAGGTGTAGATGTACAGCGCGTAGCCGAGCCCGTACCCGATGGACTTCCACAACGAAACGGGCTCACAACGCGCGCGGTACACCGGTCCCCACAGGACGAACGGCAACAGGCCGAACGCGCCGTACACGGTGAAGAGGATCCACGCGCCGTCGAAGAACCACGCCACGACTTCCGACGGCGACACCGCGAACCGGTAAGCCATGAGAGCCACGGGAATCGGGTAGATCAAGGTGCCGAGCAACTGCATCCACGGTTGCGCGAGGTAGTACATCATCTCGGCGGCGCCGAGTGTCGTCAGGTGCTCGGAGTCCCAGATCCGCCGCAGGTAACGCATGCACTGCATGGTTCCCTGGCCCCAACGGGTGCGCTGGGCCAGGAAGCGGCGCAACGAGTACAAAGCCTCCTGGTTCACGTGCGTGTCCAACGTGAACCCGGTGTGCCAGCCCGCGGTCAGCAGGTGCACGCCGAGCTCGAAGTCCTCCAGCAGCGACCCGCGCCACGGGCTGCCGGTCGGCCCGGCGATCGAGTCCAAAGCGGACAGACGGGTGAACTGGCCGTTGCCGCCCATGGAGATCGTGCCCGTCGCGCCGCGGGACATCTGGATCGCCGCGATGGCCGTGCGGAACTCCAGGTCCTGCATCCGCACCAGAGCGGCGCCGAAAGTCCGCCGCCACAGGGAGACACCCGGCTGACGCTGGCCCGCGTTGATCATCCGGACGTCCACCTGCACCGCACCGATCCGCGGATTGCCGAAAAGATGCTGAGCCGCGCAGACCTCCAGGCAATTGGGTGCCGGACGGCCGTCAGCGTCAACAACAACGATGATCGCGCGGTCCGTGTCCGCACGCCTGCCCATCCACAGCTTCAACGTGCGGTAGGCGTCGTTCAACGCGTTGCCCTTGCCGGTGCGGGCGTACGGACGTTGGCGCTGCACGAGGTGGATGTGCGTGTCCCGCACGCCGCCGTTGCGCTTCAACGATCGCACTACCCCAGCAGTGCGGTCGTCGGAGTCGTCGTCGATGACCCACACGTGCGCGATGGGGAACGCAGAGCGCAGATACCTGATCGTGTCGCCGATGACCGCTTCCTCGTCGCGGCACGGCACGAAGAAGTGCCACTCCAACGACGATGGCTCGCCCAGAGGCGCGGGTTTGCGCCGCAGGTACGGCACCACGATGAAGAACACGTACGTCACGAAGGCGACGCTCATCGTCAGAGCGAGCGCCTGCGTGAACCCGAGAACGAGGTCGAGGCTCACTTCCGCGTGGCCAGCCAGACGAACGCGACCAACGCCGCCGCGCCACCGAAGACGCTCACCATCGAACCCAGCAGCGTGTGGCCCCAGTAGTACCCGGTGTCCACGCCCAGCCACCGCACCAGGCCGACCAGGGTCAGCACCCGGAACTGGTTCACGATCACGACCGCCAGCGCGGCGATCCCCAGCGCGACCAGCACGCGCGACTGGATCCGCGGGCGCAACGCGATCATCACGGCGCCCACCACGATCAGCGGCAGCACCAGGAACGCCGAGGTGCACTCCGGTGTCATCCGCAGGCCCAGCGGCGTGTCCGAGCCCAGTCCGAAGTAGACGGTCTGCCGGTCGGGGATCACGTCCACGCCGTAGGAGCTGATGACGCTGAGAAGCGCGCCGGACAGCGAGATCTCCGCCGTTCGGTACAGACGGTGTGCGAAGACGAGTCCTGCGGCAACCCCGAGCAGGACGACCACCGTCACCCGGCTCGGGAATGCGGCGCGGCGCACGGCAAGCGTCACCCGAGGGTCCTTTCCACCGATTGAGGGAGCGCCCAGACGGGCTACTTGACGTTCCATCGGTAGACGCAACGTCAGCCCTCACCCCCGGATCGGGTGACGCCGTGACCGGAAATTGATCAAAAAACCCACGATGAGTGGCGCCGATTGGGCGAGTCGAGTGGTCGTGTCGCCCGATACGGGGAGTAACCCTCAGTTCCCTCGAAAGAAAGCCGATGCCGGTAATTGCCCCCGGAAAGCGTGAAACCAGATTGGTATCAGTGCGCCCTGGGGCCGGAGGAATCAAGGGAAGGAGTTTCATGCGTGTCCGAATGACGGGACTGGCAGGAGTCATCGCGATTGCCGCACTCCTGGTCGGTGCCGCACCTGCTTCGGCCGCTCCGGGGGACGCCTCGGCATACGGTGCGAGGCTCAACGTGACGCTGCTCGGCAACCCGGCGGTCAACGCCGAACCGTTCGCCGCCGCCAACGCGAACGGGCCGACGCAGAACACGTTCGCCGGCGTTGACCTGCCCGGGATTCTGAAGACCGGTGTCATCAACGCCTCCGCGTCGCGCGACGACAAGTCCGGCGGCGTGTACTCGCGGGCGAGCACCGCGGACGTCCGGGTCGACCTGCTCTCCAAGGTCACCGGCAAGATCTCCGCCGAGCTGGTCGAGGCGGAGTGCGCGGCCACCCAGAAGGGGCTCGTCGGCAAGTCCAAGCTCGCGGGCGTGAACCTCGGCAAGCTCGGCCAGGTCAACGCCGACCCGGCGCCCAACACCGTTCTGAACGTGGAACTCGCGGGCATCAAGATCGCCGAGGTCATCTTCAACGAGCAGTACAAGAACGACGACGGCAGCCTCACCGTGAACGCGATCCACATCAAGCTGCTGCAGGGCAAGCTCGGCTCCCTCGGCACCGGCGACGTGATCCTGTCGTCCGCCACGTGCGGTCCCGCCGGCCTGCCCATCCCGATGGCGTCGGGTGCGGGCCTGTGGATCGGTCTCGGCCTGCTCGGTGTCGTCGCCGCTCCGGTCGCCTTCGTGGCGCTGCGCCGTCGCGCGTCGCTCAACGCGGCTTAAAGAGGAGCGGCAGATGTACAAGGTCCCCGGTACCGGCATCGGTGTCGGCACGGGTGTCGGAGCCCTCGCGGTGACCGGCGCGGACGTGACGTGGTGGTTCGTCGCGGGAATCGTCCTCCTGCTCGTGGGCGCGTTCCTGCTGCACAGCACGCACCGCAAGCGCGTACCCGCCACGGCGAAGGCCAGAAACCGAGCCGGCTGACAGAGCCCGCCTGGGATTGCCCCCGGTCCCAGGCGGGTCTCCCGGTCTCCCCGAGAGAGGACTACGGTGAGGAAAGAAGTTCTGCTGGTCGCCGGTACGCGGCCGGAAGCCGTGAAGATCGCCCCGGTCGCCATCGCGTTGAAGGGCCACCCCGCCCTCCGCCCCACGATCGTCCACAGTGGACAGTACGCCGGCATGGTCGAACAGGCGCTCGGCGCGTTCGACCTGGTGCCCGACGTCCGGCTGGACGTGCCCAGGATCAACGGAACCCAGGCCGAGCTGGTCTCCCGGCTGTTGCCCGAGTTCGACGCCGTGCTGGAGGAGCGCGACCCCGCGGTCACCCTCGTGCAGGGCGACACGACGACCACGCTGGCCGCGGCACTGGCGTCGTTCTGGCGCGGAATCCCCGTGGCGCACCTCGAAGCCGGCCTGCGCACCGGCGACCTCTACGGCCCGTTCCCCGAGGAGGGGAACCGGCAGATGATCTCCCGCATCACCTCGCTGCACCTCGCGCCGACCGACGACGCGGCCAACGCGCTGAACACCGAGTCCCTGCCGGACAGCCACATCGTCGTCACCGGCAACACCGTCGTCGACGCCGTGCAGCGCGTCGCGTCCGCCGATCTCCCCGCGTCCAGCGCGGACGTCATCGCCCTGGAACGCACCCTGGACGCCACCGGCGGCAGGCTCATGCTCGTCACGGTGCACCGCCGCGAGTCGTGGGGCCGCCCGCTGATGCGCGTGCTCAACGCCGTGCGCGCCATCGCCGACCGCCACCCCGACCTGCACGTGCTGATCCCCGCGCACCCGAACCCCGGTGTGCGCGAACAGGTCGTGTCGCTGCTGGGCGGCCACGAGCGCGTGGTCATCACCGACCCGCTGGACTACCCGGACCTGGTGCGGGTGCTGAGGCGCTCGGCCGTCGTGCTGACCGACTCCGGTGGCATCCAGGAGGAAGCGCCGACGTTCGGCGTGCCGGTGCTGGTGCTGCGCGAGACCACCGAACGGATGCTCGCCGTCGACGCCGGGTGCGCCTGGCTCGTCGGCACCGACACCACCCGCATCCTCGCCGAGGCGGGCTGGGTGCTCGGCTCCCGGCTGCGGCTTCCCTTGGGGCGCAACCCGTTCGGCGACGGGCGTGCCGCGGTCCGGGTGTGCGCCGCGCTGGAGAGGCTGGCGGGCCTGCCGACAGCTCTGCCGCGCCGGGAGCCGTTCGCCACGCTGGCAGGGGTGCGCTGATCATTCGTTGCTGACAGTTCGCCTGTCACCTGGTCGTGTAATTGCGAATTCACGAATGGGTGACATGGGGTGCCGAGCTGTTATCAGCGCCACGCATCACAACCATTATCGGGCGGTGGGAAATCGAGCCATAGGGGAAAGGGCAACAGTGCGCAGGAGTTTGGTCGCGGGGGCGGTGGTCGCGCTGGTGCTGGCGACCGCGGCTCCCGCGCACGCGAGCAACCCGCCCGGCACGGCGAGCTCCGGTTCCGCCGACTTCGCCAAGGCGGACCAGACGTTCAAGGTCGAGCCGCTCGCCGTGTGCGACGTGAACCCCGACGCGGCGGGCACCGTCACCGGATCCAGCCCCGCGGTCGGCAGGAACGGGCTCAAGATCGGTGAGACGTCCTCCACCTGCACGACCGAGGTCGTGAACCAGGAGGAGTTCATCACCAGGACCAAGTCCGTGGCCACGGGCAAGGCGTTCGAGCTGTCCGCGCTCGTCGGCGCCAAGGGTCCGCGGCTCAAGATCGGCGAGTGGAAGATCACCTGCGAGGCCACGCAGGAGGGCACCGCGGCCGGCTGGGAGCTCAAGGGCATGTCCGGCTGGACCGGGCTGCCGCAGCAGATCCCGTCCGGGTACGTGTACGAGATCAAGGCGGGCAACGGAACCGTGCTCGCCAGGGCCAAGTTCACCGACACCGTGTTCCCGGTGCCGAACGACGGCAGCCTCAGCATGACGCTGCTGAAGATCACGTTCGAGCCGTCGTCCGGCTACACCGGAAGCATCACCATCGGCACCACGGCCTGCACGCCGACGCCGTAAAGCGTTAAGCGACAACGACACCCGCGGCGCGCAGCTCCGAAAGAGCGGCGTCGCGGGTGTTGTCGGCCACGGCCGCGGTCAGGCCGGTGAGAACCGTGGTGCGGAACCCGTTGCGTTGCGCGTCCAGGGCGGTGGCGCGGACGCAGTGGTCGGTCGCGATGCCGACGACGTCCACGTCGGTCACGCCCTTCGCCGTCAGCCACCCGGCGAGGTCGTTCTCGGCCTCGAAACCCGAGTAGGCGGTGGCGAAACGCCCCTTCGAGAAGACCTGCTCGACGTACGACACGTCCAGTTCCGGGTGGAACGAAGCACCGGGCGTCCCGGCCACGCAATGCACGGGCCAGGTGGCGACGAAATCCGGCGTTTCGGAGAAGTGCGGGCCGGGGTCCACGTGATAGTCCCGCGTCGCCACGACGTGGTCGTAGGACGACGTGGCGATGTGCTGGGAGATGGCCGACGCGACGGCCGCACCACCCGTGACGGCCAGAGACCCGCCCTCGCAGAAGTCGTTCTGCACGTCGACGACGATGAGCGCCTTGGTCATCGGGACTCCTCCAGGTAGACCGTCGGGATCGCGGGCTCGCCGCGCGAGAGCTTGAGGCCTTCCCACGGCACGCTCACCAGGGCCGCGCGCAGGTGTTCGCGGCTCTGCTCCAGCGTGGGGACCTCGGGCGCGACCTGTCCGTCGCGCCACAGCGGGATCTGCACGAGCCGGTCACCCGGCCCGAGGTCGGGCTCGGAGGACGCCTGGAACACGACCTCCTCCAGCGCCGTACCGGTGTCCTTGTGCCGCCGCAGCGCCTTCTTCCAGCCGCCGCGCGACTGCTTGGACGTGCTGCGCTTCTCGACGTGCCTGCCGTCGACCTCGACCAGCTTGTAGACCATGCCCGCGGTCGGCGCCCCGGAACCGGTCACGACCGACGTGCCCACGCCGTACGCGTCCACGGGCTCGGCGCGCAGGGCGGCGATCGCGTACTCGTCGAGGTCGCTGGACACGACGATCCGGGTGTTGCGGGCGCCCAGCGAGTCGAGCTGGTCGCGTGCCTGCCTGGCCATCACGCCGAGGTCACCCGAGTCGATCCGGATCGCGCCGAGATCCGGCCCCGCGACCGCGACGGCGGTCTTGATGCCCTCGGTGATGTCGTAGGTGTCGACCAGCAACGTCGTACCGACCCCCAGCGCCTCGACCTGGCTGCGGAACGCCTCTTCCTCGCTGTCGTGCAGCAACGTGAACGCGTGCGCGCACGTGCCGGCCGTCGGGATGCCGTGGCGGCGGCCCGCTTCGAGGTTCGACGTCGCGGTGAAGCCCGCCAGGTAGGCCGCGCGGGCACACGCCACGGCGGCTTCCTCGTGGGCGCGCCGCGACCCCATCTCGATCATGCGACGGCCGTTCGCGGCGGTCACCATGCGGGCGGCGGCGGACGCGATCGCGCTGTCGTGGTTGAGGATCGAGAGAGCGAGCGTCTCCAGCACGACACCTTCGGCGAACGACGCGCGCACGGTGAGGATCGGCGAACCGGGGAAGTACAGCTCCCCGTCGGGATACCCGTCGATCTCACCCGAGAACGAGTAGTTCGCGAGCCACTCCAGCGTCGCGTCGTCCACGACGGCGTTGCGGCGCAACTGGTCGATCTCCTCCTCGCCGAAGCGGAAGTCCCTGATCGCGTCCAGCAGCCTGGTCACGCCCGCGACCACGCCGTAACGGCGGCCGTCGGGGAGCCTGCGGGCGAAGACCTCGAACACGCACGGACGGTCACCAGTGCCGTCACGCAGCGCGGCCGCGAGCATGGTCAGCTCGTAGTGGTCCGTGAGCAACGCCGTCGAGTTCATGGTCACCAACCCTAAGGTCGCATCCGGTTTAGCCGCACGCGGTCTCCGTCACTGCGGCGAACATGACACCATTGGCGGTATGACCACGCCCGTCGAACAGGAACGGACGCAGCCGGAAGCCGTCGGCGAGGAGATCGCCGCCCAGGACCGGCCTTGGCAGACCGTGGTCTGGAACGACCCGGTCAACCTCATGTCCTACGTGACGTACGTGTTCCAGAAGCTGTTCGGGTTCAGCAGGGACAAGGCGACCAAGCTGATGCTCGACGTGCACCACAAGGGCAAGGCGATCGTGACATCGGGCACCAAGGACAAGGTGGAGGCCGACGTGGCGAAGCTCCACGCGGCGGGCCTCTGGGCGACCATGCAGCGGGCCTCGTGAAGCGGTGGATCCGCGACGGTGACGTCGTCATCGGGAGACTCGACCGCCAGGAGGCCGCAGTCGTCCGGGGTCTGGTCAGCCAGATCCAGGAGATGCTGCTGACCCGCGCCGAGGAGGCGCCCCAGGACGAGCTCGCCGAGCTGACCGGCATCAGGACAGGCCCGTCGGAAGCACCCGATGATCCGATCCTGGGCCGTCTGTTGCCCGATTTTCATCGTTTGGACGACGACGCACCGGACCCTGACGAGGTCAACTCGGCGGCGGCACTGCGGTCGTTGCACGAGCCGGAGCTTCTGGACCACAAGACGGGCGCGGCCGAGATCGTGCTGCAGACCTGCTCGCCCGACGGCGGCGAGATCAGGCTGTCGATCGGTGAGGCCGAGGCCTGGCTCGCGTCGCTGAACGACGTGCGGCTGGCATTGGGCACGGCGCTGGACGTCACGGAGGACATGCCGGAGGAGCTCCCGCCGGAGGACCCGCGGTCGCCGCATCTAGGCGTGTACCACTGGCTCACCTGGGTGCAGGACACGCTGGTGGAAGCGATGATGCCGTGATTCCCGGCGTCCTCGTCGGTCATCACCACAGGATTGAAGCCGGCTGGGCCACCGGCACCACGGTCGTACTGGTTCCCGCCGGTGCGGTCGGCGCTGTCGACGGACGCGGTGGTGCGCCCGGAACACGCGAGACGGACCTGCTGGCCCCCTCGAACCTGGTGCAGCAGGTACACGCAGTGTGTTTGTCCGGCGGTTCGGCTTACGGGCTGGCGGCCGCCGACGGCGTCATGCGGTGGCTGTCGGAGCGGTCGATCGGGTTCCAGGTGGGCGCGCAGCCGCACCACGTCGTGCCGATCGTGCCGGGCGCGGTGATCTTCGACCTGCCGATGTCGTCGTGGGGGAACCGGCCGGACTCGTCGTTCGGCTACGCGGCTTGCGATGCGGCCGCTGAAGAGTTCGAACTGGGCTGCGTCGGCGCGGGTGCCGGTGCGCGGGTCGGTTCGCTCAAGGGCGGCGTCGGCACGGCTTCGACGAAGGTCGGCGAGCACACCGTCGGCGCGCTCGCGGTGGTGAACGCGGCCGGGGAAGTCGTGGACCGCGCAACGGGTCTGCCGTGGCTTCCGTCGCTGGGCACCTCGGCCGTCGCGTTGCCGGAACGGAAGGCGGAAGGCCTCAACACCACGATCGGTGTGGTGGCGGTGGACGCGGCACTGTCCAAAGCGGAGTGTCAGCGGCTCGCGATGGCCGCACAGGACGGTCTGGCGCGCGCGGTTCGGCCCGCCCACACGATGTTCGACGGCGACACGGTGTTCGCGCTGGCCACTGGTGCGGTGCCGCTGGCCGAGCCCAGGGCGTTCGCGCTCGACGCATTGTGCACGGCCGCGGCGGAGATGTTCGCGGAATCGGTGGTTTCCGGGGTCCGCGAGGCGCACTCCGTTGCTGGTGTGAAGGCCTTTCGCGACCTCTGAGCGCGAGTGCCGGGTTCTCGTTACCTTGATTCCTACCTCGAGAGGGAGGAATCACCATGGGGGACCAGTTCTCGGTACAACTGGAAAATCTGGACAAGATCGCGAACGTCCGGCTGACCGGCATGGCCGACTGCCTGCGTCAGGTGAAGGAACACCTGAACAGGGCGGTCGACGAGTCGTCCGCCGCCTTCTCCATTTCGGACCAACCGGTGTACCGCCTGTTCGAAGGTGTGGAGCGCGACTTCGGCCCCGCGGCGAACTTCCTGGGGCGTGTGCTCGACGACAACGCGGAGAACCTCGACCTCGCCGCGCAGGCGTTGCGCGAGATCGCGGAGCGCTACCGGCAGGCGGACGGTCAGCGATGAGCGCGAACGGAGATTGGCGCAACCACATCCGCGCCCAGGGAAACCACGTCATGGCCCTGATCCACGAGGAGTGCGATCAGGAGATCATCGACATGTTCCCGTACATCGAGGAGAGCATTCCGAAGGTCTTCTCGGCCTTCCAGTGCGGTGACCCCGACAGCGCGCAGTCGATGATCGACGGCCTCCAGGAGGCGAAGTGGGTGCTGGAGAAGGACCTCCGGCTGCACCTCGGCGGCGCGCAGCAGGACATGGACGGCTGGAAGATCGCGCTGGCCGTCGTCGGCGCGATCGCGGGCGTGGCCGCGGCGGCCGTGTCGGGTGGTACGTCGCTGGCGGTGGTGGGCGCGATCAGCGGATCGCTCATCTCCGGTGGCACGAGCGTGGCCAACGAGGTGATCGACGCCGACAGCGAGCTGGGTGCGTTGCTGTCGATCAACAACAACGGCCTGAGCGTCATCAGCAAGATCGACATCGAGCGCGCGAAGCTGGAGAAGGCGTTGCGGGATCTCGCGGAGTACGTCTCCGGCGCCAAACTCGCCGAGGTGAGGCCCGCTCGGCCCGTGGTGATCACGGCGCCGTCGTTCGACCCCGGCTCGTTCGGGATGACGGACGAGGCGCAGGGCAAGCACAAGAGGCCCAACGACAAGACCGACCTCGTGCCGGAACCGAAGCGCCAGGAGGACGGGCCGTACGACAAGCCGATCTTCGGCCCGGACGAGACCGATCGGTACGAGGAACAGGGGCCGTCATGAGCTCACCGCTGAACGCCGCGGAGATCAACGCCAGGGCCGCACAGGTCACCGAGCGCGCCGCGCACCTGCACACGCAAGCAGGACGACGCCGGAAGACGCTCGATGCGGCCCGTACCCAGGCCGTCAGCGTGACCGCGTCGGCGTCGGACCCGGATGGTTCGGTGAAGGCGACCGTGGACGCGGGCGGGATGCTGACCGGCCTGGTGCTCACGCCCGCCGTGCAGCAGTTGAACGTCCGGCAGCTCGCGGCACTCGTGGTGCGTGTGACGCAGGAGGCCGCCGCGCAGGCACGGGGTGCGGTGCGGCAGGTCTACTCGCCGTTGCAGAACGAGGGCGTGGTGCGGGACATGCCCGTGCTGCTGCCCGAGGTCGCACCTCCTGCCGCCGCACCCGCACCCGCGCCGGTGCGGCGTCCGGTGCAGCGGGAGGAGGACTTCTCCGGGCCGGTCATGAAGGACGAGGGCTGGTGACTCAGGCGTTGTCGATGTAGGCCTTGAGGTTGGCGAGGTTGCGTTCGGTCTCCTCCTGCAGCACCCGGTTGATCCTGCGGTGGAACAATCTCAGCAGGAACGGCGTCCGGATCTCGTTCTCGCACACCAGCAACGTGTGCTGGTCGTCGACCGCGCGGTAGCGGTTGGTGATCGTGTGGACCATTCCGCGCGCCTCGTAGCGGGAGGTGCGTTCGTCGGCGGTCGCGGCCAGCACCGTCTCCTCGAACCTGAACTTCCGGTACGTGAGGGTCGCGGTGGCGCCGGCGACGCCCGGCGTCGGGCTGTGCTGGGTGATGCCGACCAGGTCGGGCTGCCAGTGCAGGAGGTGATCGGGATCGGACGTGAGCACCCGGACCTGCTCGATCGGCTTGTCCAGCACGATCTCCTTGGTGAACCTCATCCGAGGACTTCCTTCCACGCGTCGCTGATCTGCTGTGCTCGCATGCCCGCGGCCATGAGGTCCTCCTGGGAGGCGCTGGCGATCCAGTCCTTCGCGTTGCCCTCCGGCAGCGCGCCGGTGAGGAACTCCTCCAGCGCGATGAGGCCCATCTCCCATCCCGCGCCGAGCCCCCACATCGCCGGCGACGCGTTCGGGATCAGCTCGCCGGGGACGGGGGAGTGCGACAGCGTGAGGACCGTGGAGTCGCCGTCCGGTTCGAGGCGCACGATCACCTCGGTGACGCCGCCGCCCATCTCCCAGGTCAGGCCGATCTCGGACGGCCGGTCGCAGCGGACGATCTCGCCGCCCGCGTTGCCCTCGAGCTGGTAGCGGCCGCCGATCCGCAGGTCGCCGCTGATCGGCAGGAACCAGCGGACCAGGCGTTCCGGCGTGGTGATGGCGTCCCAGACGTCCTCCCGGCCGGCCTTGTAGTGCCGCCGGACGACGAGCTTTCCGTCCTCATAGCTGCGGTCGGTCATCGTCTGCCTCCTCCTGAAGCCTGCGCTCACGCCTGCCGCGGGCCAGTTCGGTCTCGAGCGCGTCGAGGTGCGGTTCCCAGAACCGCCGGAAGTGGTCCAGCCACGTGTCGATCTCCTGCAACGGGTCCGGCGCCACGGCGTAGAGCCTTCGGGTGCCTTCGGCTCTGACCTGGACGAACCCGTTCGACCGCAACACCTTCAGGTGCTGCGAGACCGCTGACTGGGTGATTCCGAACTCGGCCTGGACCACTCCGCCGACGTCGCCGGCCGCCCGCTCACCACTCGCGAGCAGCTCCAGGATCCGCCGGCGCACCGGGTCGCCGAGTACGTCGAACGCGTGCACGACGAGCACTGTAGTAGCTGCCACTAATATTAGCCAGAGCTAAAACAAGCTGCTTGACGTGGGTATCTCGCATACCGAGACAACTCTCGCCAGCCCGTAGGATTGAGCATGTGCTGGTGATTCGCCGTGACCTGGTGGACGCGATGGTGGCCCACGCGCGCCGCGACCACCCCGACGAGGCGTGCGGGGTGATCGCAGGGCCGTTCGGGTCCGATCGCCCTGAACGCTTCATCGAGATGGAGAACGCAGAGAGGTCGCCCACGTTCTACCGGTTCGACGCCGCGGAACAGCTCAAGGTGTGGCGCGAGATGGATGCCAACGACGAGGTGCCGGTGGTCGTGTACCACTCGCACACCGCCACCGAGGCGTACCCGTCCCGCACCGACATCTCGTTCGCGGGCGAACCGGACGCCCACTACGTGCTGGTCTCCACGCGTGACCCGATCGAGCACGAGGTGCGGTCGTACCGCATCGTCGACGGTGTCGTGACCGAGGAACCGGTCAAGATCATCGAGTCCTGAGCTACGTTTCCCCGGAGGTAGAACCATCATGGCCGTCACCGTGTCGATCCCGACCATCCTGCGCACCCACACCGGGGGCGAGAAGTCGGTGTCCGCTGCCGGTACGACGCTCGCCGAGGTCATCGACGACCTGGAGAACAACCACGGCGGCCTCAAGGCCCGGCTGGTCAAGGAAGGCGCGCTGCACCGCTTCGTCAACGTCTACGTCAACGACGAGGACGTGCGCTTCGCCGGTGGGCTCACCGCCCCGGTGAAGGACGGCGACAACGTCACCATCCTCCCGGCTGTCGCGGGCGGCTGATCTCCCCATGGCCCGCTACGACTCGCTCCTGGACGCGCTCGGCGGGACACCGCTGGTGGGCCTGCCGAACCTGTCTCCGTCGGAGAACGTGCGCATCTGGGCGAAGCTCGAGGACCGCAACCCGACCGGCTCGATCAAGGACCGGCCCGCGCTGGCCATGATCGAGGCGGCGGAGCGGGACGGCATCCTGCGTCCCGGCGCCACGATCCTGGAGCCGACGTCCGGCAACACCGGCATCTCGCTCGCCATGGCCGCGAAGCTCAAGGGCTACGGCCTGGTGTGCGTGATGCCGGAGAACACCTCGACCGAGCGTCGCCAGCTGCTGCAGGCGTACGGCGCGCGCATCGTGTTCTCGCCGGCCGCCGGCGGGTCGAACCAGGCCGTCGCCGCGGCCAAGGAGCTCGCGAAGCAGAACCCGGACTGGATCATGCTCTACCAGTACGGGAACCCCGCGAACGCGGAGGCGCACTTCCGCGGCACGGGGCCGGAGATCCTCGCCGACCTGCCTTCCATCACGCACTTCGTGGCCGGTCTAGGTACGACCGGCACGCTGGTCGGAGTGGGCCGCTACCTGCGCGAGGCCAAGCCGGACGTGCAGATCATCGCCGCCGAACCCCGGTACGGCGAGCTGGTCTACGGCCTGCGCAACCTCGACGAGGGCTTCGTGCCGGAGCTGTACGACGAGTCGGTGCTGACCGGGCGGTACTCGGTCGGTTCGTACGACGCGTTGCGCCGCACCCGGCAGCTGCTGGAGTCCGAGGGAATCTTCGCCGGCATCTCGACGGGCGCGATCCTGCACGCCGCGCTGGCCGTGGCGCAGAAGGCCGAGGTCGCGGGCAAGACCGCCGACATCGTGTTCATCGTCGCCGACGCGGGGTGGAAGTACCTGTCCACGGGCGCCTACGCCGGAACCCTGGACGAGGCGGCGGCCCGGCTGGACGGCCACCTCTGGGCGTGAACCGACGATCTTGTCGGTGGTGCTGAGTACGTTATGACGCAGGGGTTCCCAGCTCGGGGGTACCCCTGCGTGAGCGTGCGCTCCCGGCACAAGCCACGCGGTGCGTGCACCGTGTCCGCTCTGTGGTCGTTGTGACGTCACGGGCAGCCCAGGCGGCCTGAACGAGGGCAACCGTGGTTGAGACGGCGTCGGGTGACGCTGGACGTGCCCGGTGACCGGTTGACCCGCTCACTGTCGCTGCCAGGGAATCAGGAAGCCTTCTCAACGGCCTCCGTCCTGGCGACTCCCAGTGCTGTCGAGGGCGATGCTGTGGAGGGCGTTCGACGCGACAGTTCGCGGTCTGCGGCAGGCCACCAGCACGGTAGAACCGTTGAAACGCAGGGGTTCCCAGCTCGGAGGCCTGCGTCAGCCAGCGAAGGCCGTTCCGGGCAGCCCGGCTCCCACCCCGGGCAGCACGAGCACGGACCCGTTCAGCTGCCTCTCCATCAACGCCTGATCCGACAAACCGACGCGCGCCGACGTGACGTAGAGGTCCGCGAAGTCCTCGCCGCCGAAGCAACAGGCGGTCGGGTTGTCGACCGGCACCTCGATCTCGCGGTCGAGCTCCCCTGAAGGCGTGTAGCGGCGAACCGCCCGCCCACCCCAGAGCGCGACCCACACGCAGCCGTCGGCGTCGACGCACAGCCCGTCCGGCCAGCCGTCGGTGTTGCCGACGTGGGTGAGCGGGCGGCGGTTCGACGGGGTGCCTGCGGCGTTGTCGAAGTCGAACACGTCGATCCGGCGGGTCGGGGTGTCGATGTAGTACATGAGCCTCCCGTCGGGGCTCCAGCCGACGCCGTTGCTCGTGTTCACCTTGTCCACCATGACCTTCGCCGAGCCCTCACCGGTGATCCTGGCGAGCCAGCCCTCGTCGGCGGCCTGGTCGTAGCGCATCGTGCCGGCCCACAGCCGGCCCGACGGGTCGATGCCCGCGTCGTTGCCGCGCACGCCCTCGCGCGCCCAGTAGACGAGCCAGGACTTGGTGCCGTCGCGGTCGATCAGGGCGATGCCGTCGCGCAGGTTGCAGACGATGCCGCCCATCGCGCGCGGCTTGGCGGCGCCCACGTGCTGGGGCACCACGAGCACGGCGTCGTCGTCCCGCGCGGGTGCGTAGCGGTGGACCTCGGACGCCAGGATGTCCACCCACAGCAAGGTGGAGCTGCTGTGGTCCCACGTCGGCCCCTCGCCGAGCTGGGCCGATGCGCGCACCGCTACTTCAATCGCCACCCGATCACTCTATGGCCACGTACTCTGAACCAGTGGACCGCACCGCCCTCGCGAAACGAGTCATTCCGCCGCATCCCGTGCTGTCGTTGCTCGTCGTGGCCGGGTTCGTCGGCTTCCTCTACGTGGTCGAGGCCTTCGACGTGGCGACCGGCAACTCGCTGGAGGACGACGGCGTGCGGCCGCGCGACTTCAGCCAGTGGGACAACCTGATCTGGATGCCGTTGATCCACGGCGACTGGAGCCACCTCACCGGCAACGCGGTTCCGTTGCTGCTGCTGGGGTTCCTCGCCACCTCGGGCGGGCTGAAGCAGTTCTTCCAGGTCACCGTGGTCATCTGGCTCAGCTCGACGCTGGGCGTGTGGGTGTTCGGCAGCCCCGGCAGCCACATCGGCGCGTCCGGGCTGGTGTTCGGGTTCCTCGCGTTCCTGCTGGTGCGCGGGATCTTCGCCAGGTCGTGGCTGCAACTGGTGATCGCGGTCGGCGTGTTCGCGTTGTACGGCGCGGCTTTGTGGGGTGTGCTGCCCGGCCAGCCGGGCGTGTCGTGGGAAGGCCACCTGTTCGGCGCGGTCGGTGGAGTGCTGGCCGCGTGGGGTGTGTCTCGTGACAACAACCGCCGTACTGCCGCACCGGCTACATTCACGGCGTGACGATCGGGATCATGGACTCGGGCGTCGGCGGCCTGACGGTCGCCCGCGCGATCATGGACCAGCTGCCGGGCGAGTCGATCCACTACATCGGCGACACGGCGCACGGTCCTTATGGGCCACTACCGATCGCACAGGCGCGCAAGCACGCGCTGGAGGTGTGCGACCGGCTGGTCGACGAGGGCTCGAAGATGCTCGTGATCGCGTGCAACACCGCGTCCGCCGCGTGCTTCCGCGACGCCCGTGAGCGCTACAACGTGCCGGTGGTCGAGGTCATCCTCCCCGCGGTGCGCCGTGCGGTCCGCACCACCCACAACGACCGCATCGGCGTCATCGCCACGGTCGGCACGATCAACTCGCACGCGTACCAGGACGCGTTCCAGGCGGCGCGCGACGTGACGGTGACGGCGGCGGCGTGCCCCCGGTTCGTGGACTTCGTCGAGCGCGGCATCACCTCCGGGCGGCAGGTCCTCGGGCTGGCGCAGGCGTACCTGGAGCCGTTGCAGCGCGCCGAGGTCGACACGGTGGTCCTGGGCTGCACGCACTACCCGTTGCTGACCGGCGTGATCCAGATCGTCATGGGCGAGTCGGTGACGCTGGTGTCGAGCGCCGAGGAGACGGTGAAGGACGTCGTGCGGTTGCTGACCGAGCGCGACGAGTTCGCCTCCGAACCGCCCGTCCATCGGGTGACGTGCACTGGTCCACCCGAGCGGTTCGCGAAGCTGGCGGCCCGGTTCCTGCCTACCTTCGAACAATGGGGCTGATGTGCTGCTGACCGTGCTGGGCTGCTCCGGCAGCATTCCCGGACCCGGCGCGGCGGCGTCCGGGTATCTCGTGGAGGCCGACGGGTTCACGCTGGCGCTGGAGTTCGGCAACGGGGTGCTGTCGCGGTTCCAGGAAGAGCGCTCGCTGTTCTCGATGGACGCGCTGGTGCTCTCGCACCTGCATCCTGACCACTGCATCGACGTGTCGTCCTTGTACGTGGCACGGAAGTACCACCCGTTGCCGCCGTCTGGGCCGTTGCCTGTCTACGCACCTGCTGAGGCGCACTCGCGTTTCGTGGCGGCCTACGCCCCCAACGAGGCCGAGCGGTCGTCGTTGGACTTCAGCGATGTCTTCTCCTTTCGCGAGCTGGGTTCTCCTGTCCGGATAGGACCGTTCACTGTGGACTCCGCTGTGGTCGCACATCCCTGTGAGACCTACGGGTTCCGGATCTCGTGCGGTGGCGTGTCGCTGGCCTACACCGGGGACAGCGGGCCCTGCGCGGCGCTGGACTCACTGGCCTCGGGTGTCGACGTGCTGCTGAGCGAGGCGAGCTGGACGCACGCGCCGGACCGTCAGCCGGGCCTGCACATGTCCGGGCGTGAGGCGGGGGAGCTGGCGTCGCGGTCGGGTGCCCGGCGGCTGCTGATCACGCACGTGCCGCCGTGGACCTCGCGCGACGACGTGCTGGAAGAGGCCAAGGCCGCGTTCGACGGGCCGTGTGAACTGGTCGTGCAGGGCGGTCGCTACGAGGTGGGGGAGAACTGATGATCGAGCTTGAGAGAGTCGGCGAGCACGAGTTCGTCGCGTCCAACGGGCGTGGCGCGTCCGTGCGGATCGGCCGCAAGGGGCAGGAGGGCTCGTTCAGCCCGGTCGAGCTCCTCGTGGCGGCCGCCGCGGGCTGCGCGCTGGTGACCTCGGAGACGCTGATCCTGCGCCGCACGGGCGGTGAGTCGTTGTCGGCGGTCGCGGACGCCGTTCAGTCCGAGAGCGGCAACGAGGTGATCTCCATCCCGGTGACGCTCTCGTACGACCTGTCCGCAGTGGACGACCCGGAGGCGCTCGAAACCGTCGTCCGTCGCGCCGTGGAGCAGTTCTGCACGGTCACGCGGACGTTGAAGCAGACGGCGACGGCGCCCCTTCAGCTCCCCACGCCGCTCCAGACCACCTCCGACCCGCTGTGACCGGTGCGCACGGTCTGCCACACGGTGCCGACCGCGAGCACGACCACCAGCACCGACACGACGACTGAGATCACCCGCCACGTCTTCGTGGTGGGTGCCTCCGCCTGGCGCTCCCGGTCCGCGAGCCGTCCGGCCACCAGCAGCGCGATGACCGCGACACCGAACCCGAGCGCGATCGGCAGCAGCATCGTGCCGAGGTCGGCGTGCGTCTGGATGGCGGGATTGGGTCCGACCTTGTTCTCGAGCGAGGCCATGAGGTCCTCACCCGCCTGCTTGGCCATCGGAACAGCCGCGACACCGGCCAGCGTGACCCCGAGAACAGGCCACGCGTACCGCCGCCGCCAGCCCGGGACCAGCGCAATCGCGACCGAGCTCAGCGCCGCGAGGGGCAGCAGCACGACCACCGCGTGCACCAGCAACGGGTGAAGCGGAATACCGTCGATCGTCAGCATGTCTCTCCCTACGCCATGGCGCTCCGCAGGGTTCATTAGGGTAGGCCGCGTGGTGCGAAGCGACGGCCGAAATGATGACGTGTTGCGTGACATCCGGATCACGCGTGGATATCAGACCTGGCCCGCGGGCTCGGTCCTGATCGAGTTCGGGAACACCCGCGTGCTGTGCGCCGCGAGTGTCACCGAAGGCGTGCCCCGGTGGCGTTCGGGCTCGGGCCTCGGCTGGGTGACCGCCGAGTACGCGATGCTCCCGTCCGCCACGCACACCCGCAGCGACCGCGAGTCCGTGAAGGGCCGCATCGGCGGCCGCACCCACGAGATCTCGCGCCTGATCGGGCGCTCACTGCGGGCTTGCATTGACTTGGCGTCGTTGGGCGAGAACACCATCGTCATCGACTGCGACGTCATCCAGGCCGACGGCGGCACCCGCACGGCGGCGATCACCGGCGCCTACGTGGCTCTGGCCGACGCGGTGACCTATCTGGGTGCCGCGGGCCGTCTGGCTGACCCTTCGCCGCTGTCGTGCGCGGTGTCCGCCGTGTCCGTGGGTGTCGTGGACGGCCGGGTTCGGCTCGACCTGCCGTACGAGGAGGACTCGCGGGCCGAGGTCGACATGAACGTCGTCGCCACCGACGCCGGCACGCTGATCGAGGTCCAGGGCACCGGCGAGGGCGCGACGTTCGCCCGGTCCACTCTGGACCGCATGCTGGACGTGGCGCTTCTGGGCTGCGCCGAACTGAATCGCATCCAGGCCGCCGCGCTGGCCGAGCCCTACCCCGGCGTGCTGCCGGAGCCCAAGGCGAGCAGGCGATGAAGCTCCTGCTGGCGTCGCGCAACGCGAAGAAGCTGCGCGAGCTGCAGCGCATCGTGGCCGCGGAGGGCTTGGACGGCATCGAGGTGCTGTCCTTGTCGGACGTGCCCTCGTTTCCCGAAGCTCCCGAGACCGCGCCGGACTTCGAGGGCAACGCGGTGGCCAAGGCCCGTGACGCCGCTCTGGCGACAGGGCTCGTGTCCATCGCGGACGACTCCGGGCTGGCCGTGGACGAGCTGAACGGCATGCCCGGCGTGCTGTCCGCCCGGTGGTCCGGCCGTCATGGTGACGACGACGCCAACCTGGATCTGCTGCTGGGCCAGCTCGGCGATGTGCCGGACGAGCGCCGTGGTGCGGCGTTCGTGTCTGTGGTCGCTCTCGTCGTGCCTGGCGGCGAAGAGGTCGTGGTGCGCGGCGAGTGGCGTGGCACGTTGCTGCGGGCTCGGCGCGGGACCAACGGGTTCGGTTACGACCCGATCTTCGTGCCCGAGGGGTACGAGATCACGTCGGCCGAGATGACGGCGGAGCAGAAGGACGCGGAGTCGCACCGCGGCCGCGCCCTCAAGCTCCTGGTCCCGTACCTGCGCAAACTGGCTTAGTCCCAACTAATCCTCACGTCGGGGTCGAGTTCATCGACCCCGACATAGGTGCTGCCCCGATCCAACGACAGCTGCAGCTGTGTGGAACGCAACGGCGTCAGGTCGATCGGGGCGTGGCCCATGAGAGCGAGCTTCGCCAGTCCCGGTGCGGCCGGAATGGTGCTCAGGTCCTTCCAATCCCAGCACCCCAGCATGCGCAGGCGCTTCATGTTCTCGATCGCGCTGAGTGCGTCACCGTTTCCGACACTGCTAAGCCACAGGCTGGTCAGCGACCGCCCGCGCAGGAAATCGAGATCGTCCCAGGGCTCGTCCTGGAGCAGGACGATCGAGTTCCCGACGGGTGGCAGTTGGCCGGTGTTCGTGAAACGCCGGCTGCCGTACAGGAAGAGCCCTTGCAGCTCCGCCACTGCGTGGAGCGGACTCAGGTCCGCGTCACCCCGGACAACGGCGGTGAGCTGGCGCAGGTGTTCCGCACCTGCCACAAACCGCAAGTCGGTTTGTTCTTCCTCGTAGCCGAGGTCGACTTCCGTGCCAACCAGGTGACGGAGCAACGGCAGGTGCGGGATCAGCCTGGTGGACTTGATCCTGGCGCAGCCCTGGTCAAGAGGAGCGTCCGCCAGGACCTCCTCCGCGTAACGCTGGGGGTCGAAGGTGAGCCACGCCTCGAGCAGCGCTTGTTGCACTTCCCGTCGTGGATCACGCGCGTACTCTGCGAGCCGGGTCATGGACTCGCGAGACCCCGTCAGCGTCGCGCTGCGCACGGTGGCCACCGCGACAGCGTCGGACAGCCCGTCCAGGCTGGTCGGGAGGTAGCGGAGCACGCGGTGGCCGATGGTGGCCAGCGACGTGGTCTCCTTCTTGCTGCGGGGCGGTACCAGCTTGTCCCTGATGATCGCGTCGATTCGGTCGTGCACCTCGGCATCGACGTCACTAACGGTCTCCAGGCACGCAGCGGCCAGCAGCCGCAGTCGCCGAGCCCTGCGCGGCTCCCGATCGGCGCGGTCGAGCACGTCGGTCAGCAGTTCGTTCACCTGAGCGCGTTGGCCGTGTCCACAGGCGAGCACGATCGTTTGAGTCCAGGAGTCCTGGTGCGCATGGGCGACGAGCGTCTCGACCTGTCCGTCCTGCATCGCCTCCTCGCCCGCCAGGTACTCCTGAAATGTCCGGTGCACGAAGTCGACCTGGCCGGGTAGAGGTTCACGGATCACGCCGCTGCGTTCGAGCAGGTTCGTGACGATGGTGTTCGGCTCGTTGTCCACACTGGGTATCGAACGGATCTTGCGCGATACGTGTTCGTGCACCTTGGAGGTCGGCAGCTGGCTGCGTCCACCCAGAGTCAGTCGCCAGGCGAGGTCCCGCAGTAGCACGGTCTTCTCCGAGGTGGTCAGGATCCGGGCGATTCCGCGTTCGGCGTCACGGAGGTCGAGCAGCATGGTCAGCGCTGCCGCGTACAGCTCCATGCGGCTCTGCGGCAGCTCGGAGACCCTTCCGAGGTTGAGCGCGCACAACATCGCGCACAGCAGCGGCGAGGAAGCCAGGGAGCGCAGGTGTTCGCGGCTGTCGAGCTGGGTGACCAGCCGTCTTTGGGCTTCCTCCGGGGCGCCGGCGGCCTCGTGCCAGCGCTGGAGGAACACCTTCACGTCACTCGGGCTCATCTGCTCCAGCTCGACTGACGAGAAGCCCGTCTCTGCCAACCACTTCTCGTCGGTCGCGGCCGGACGGGCGGTCACCACGACCTTGGCTTCGGGGAAAGCGCTCACCAGCCCATGCAGCCATTCACGAACGCTGTGGCGTTTTGCCGGGGGCACCTCGTCCACACCGTCCACCAGCAGCAGGCCGTTGCCCGCCCGCAGCACGCGGTGGACCCATCCCGCGGGCATGATCCCGCCCAGTAGCCCGCTGACGAACTCCTCGGGCTTGGTCGGCAGTGGCGAGTCGGCGTGGGCACGCAGCCGGATCGGAAATGGGACCAGTCCGTTCCACGCCTGGAGTTCACCGACGAACTGACCCTTGGCTGCCGTGACCGCGAGCCAGTCGAGCAACGTGGTTTTGCCCGAACCCGCGTCACCGCGGACCAGGGTGCGGTTGCCCAGAGCCGACTCCACTCGCACACCCGAGTGCGCCTGATGGTTGGTCTCCCCGAACCACCCGTGTCGTGGAAGTTCCTGGCCTGACACCGTGAGGCTCAGGTAGGCGACGCTCAGAGCCAGGCGTGGGCGGTCCTTCATGGACAGGCCCAGGAGTTCCAGGCGGTCCAGGGTGGCGGCGATGTAGCGGAGGTATTCGTCGCGGAACTCGTCGTCGTTGTCGGTGCCTTGTGGGGCGTACAAAGACGTACGGGGGAGGCGGGACAGGATGTCGTCGAGGAGCGCGGTTTGGGCCGTGGCCCGGGAGAGGACTTCGGCGAGAGCGCGGGGTTGGAAGGACGGCAGGTGCCTGAGGATTTGAACCAGGTAGCGGCAGGACTGGTCCAAGGCCGCGTCGTAACAGCGGCCCAGGTCTGGGCGGGGGAGTGAGCGGCGGATGCGTTGGGCGAGGACTTCCGAGTCGGCGTCGTCGGCGAGCAGCGCGGGATCGGACAGGTCGATGGTCGACAGTGCCGCCTCCACAGCAGACGCGGCGGCGGCGATCTCGTCGGCGGTGAAGCGTTCCAGGACGGCTTCCAGTTGTTCGGTCACCTGGTGGCCGATGTGCTGGACCAGGGTGTCGAGCTTGGCTCGTTGGGTGGGCTTGGACAGTTCCAGGGCCGCTAGCTCGGACAGCGGCAGGGTTCGCGTGTCCGGAGTGGCCAGCCATTCGGTGGCGGCGCGTAGAGCTACCGACTGGCCCAGCTTGGAGACTGCGACGATTTCTAAGCCCACCCAAACGAGGTTAAACGGTCGCGTGGGCGTGTGAGGCTACGGACACGACGCAGACGCCGGCGGCGATCAGGGCCATGCCGCAGAGCATCGCGAGGTTGAGGGGATCGGCGAACAGCACGCGGCTCGTGACGGCGACCAGCGCGATGCCCGCGCCCGCCCAGATCGCGTAGGTGATGGCGACGGGCACACCCATCCGGATCACCTGCGATTCCAGGTAGAGAGCGGTGAGGAAACCCGCTCCCAAACCCATCACCGGCCACGGTTTTGTGAAGCCGTCGGAGTACTTCAGACAAAGGGTCGCGAAAACCTCCGCGCCCACGGCGACGGCGAGCAGCATCCACTTGAGCATTGAATTTTCCCAGCACGAAATGCACGCGGCGCTAGGCGCGTGTTTGTGTACGAACGGACGACGGGGCTTATAAGCCCAGGTCAACCGCCTCGCGTGGGAAAGTGGACGCGCAAGACGAAATCAGACGGGATGTCGGGGCCGCGAGGTGCCGTCAAGCGACACACGGTGTATCACCCTCGCCGGAACAAGGGGCGGCATTTGTTGCACGCCCTCGAACCGACCATACCCGAAGAAGGCGCCGCCGCCGCAAGTTCCGCGGCGGCGGCGTCACATCAGGTGGAAAATCAGGCGGGCAGTTCGCGCAGGAGCTTGGCCACGTGGCCGGTGGCGCGGACGTTGTACATGGCCTTGACGATCTTGCCGTCGGGGCCGACGAGGAACGTCGAGCGGATCACGCCCTGGACGGTGCGGCCGTAGTTCTGCTTTTCGCCGAACGCGCCCCACTCGGTCAGGACCTTCTTGTCCGGGTCGCCGAGCAGCGGGAACGTGAGGCCTTCGGAGTCGCGGAACTTGGCCAGCTTCTCCTGCTTGTCGGGCGAGATGCCGACGACCTCGTAGCCGGAGTCGGCCAGGACGCCGAGGTTGTCGCGGAAGTCGCAGGCCTGCTTGGTGCAGCCCGGCGTGCTGGCTGCCGGGTAGAAGTACACGACGACGGACTTGCCGAGGTAGTCGGACAGGGACACCGGCTTGCCCTCGCTGTCGGGCAGCGTGAACGCGGGCGCGGTGTCTCCAGGTTCGAGACGACTGGTCATGCCGAAGAGACTAGGCCGTGTCCTGCAAGTCTCGTCCGCGACAGTCGCGGCCGAGGGGCCCGGAGACGGCACCGCCGAAGCACCCGAATACGCCCGGTATGAGGCCGCTTCGGCGGCACCGTCTCCGGGCCTCTCGACCGTGACTCTCATCGAACGGACTTGCCGGACGCGACCTAGGCCTGGCCTTCGAAAACGGTGGCGGCGTCCTGGCCCTGGCCACCCGGCTGGATGGTCAGCCGCATCTGCACCGGCAGTTCGGAGACGGCGAACGCCACCTGGACCTGGGTGTCGCGACCCGGCGGGAGCTCCGCCACGGCGCCGGCGAGGCCGTTGAGGCCCTGGACCGAGTCGACCAGTTCGGCGGCCGGGGAGTCGTCGGACGTGGCGCGCACGGTGAGCTGGGACGGGCGGTAGGAGGCCTTGGAGCCGTTGTAGACGGTGATCGTGAAGACCGCGGTGCGCTTGGCGGGCGGGATGGCCGTCGGGGACGGCGCGAGCGAGCGTGGAGCGGACACCACGACGGACAGACCGGAGGCCCACACGCGCTGGGTGCCGAAGGCGGCGGCACCAGACGCGCTGGGCGTCTCGGCTCGCTGTTCGACTGTCAGGTTCTCGTTCGGGGTGACGGCGACGCTGGGGCCCGCACATCCCGCCACGGCCAGCAGGAGGCAGAGGCCCGCGGCCGATTTGGCGAACTTCACGAACTCCCCTTTCCCACCCCGGCGGTGGGTGTCGACGACTCACGTCAACTGTGACGGTGCCGAAGGGGTGGCGGGGACCGAAAGAGGGCCTTGAGGCAGACCTGGTGCCGGGCCGTGGCCGTCTCGTGATGGGCGACGTGGGCGGCGCCACACAGTGCGCCTGCCCCACGTCGTCCTGCGGCGGCGGCCGCTTGGTGAAGCTAGGGAGCGCGTCGGGGGGCGTGCGCGCTCACACCGATCATCGCCCACCGTGTGTCTGGCGCTACAAGCGGAGCCGTTTATCACCCGTTCAGACCAGCGTCAGTCGTACGAAACGTGAAGGTCACGCCTGGCCGACTCACGTATGTGCGGCTGAACGGCCCATCGACGGCGTCCGTTCGGCCACTTCGCTGAGCAGTTCGAACGAACGGAGACGGTCTTCGTGCCCGTGCACGATCGTCGTCACCATCAGCTCGTCGGCGGCCGTCGACTCCATCAACTCGTCGAGCCCGGCGCGGACCGTTGAGGGGGACCCGATGATCTGGGTGGACATGCGGTCCTCGATCACCAGCTCGTCGATCTCGGTGTACGGGTAGGCCGCGGCCTCCTCGGGCGTGGACAGCGGCGCCGGACGGCCTTGACGCAGCCGCACGAACGACAGCGCACCCGGACCGGCGATGTACCGCGCGTGCTCGTCGGTGTCCGCGACGACCACCGACGCGCACACCATCGCGTACGGCTCGGAGAGCACCTCGGACGGACGGAAGTGCCGCCGGTACAGCTCCAGGGCCGGCAGCGTGTTCTGGGCGCTGAAGTGGTGGGCGAACGCGAACGGCAGCCCGAGCAGGCCCGCGGCCTGCGCGCTGTAGCCGGAGGAGCCGAGCAGCCAGATCGGCGGCTTGTTGCCCGCGGCGGGCACAGCGTTGAGCTCCGCGGTGCCCTCGAAGTACTTGATGAGCTCGGTCAGCTCCTGCGGGAAGTTCTCCGCCGAGAGCCCCGCCTCGGTGCGCCGCAACGCCCGTGCCGTCTTCTGGTCGGTGCCGGGCGCGCGGCCGATGCCGAGGTCGATGCGGCCGGGGTGCAGCGCTTCGAGCATGCCGAACTGCTCCGCGACGACGAGCGGCGGGTGGTTCGGCAACATCACGCCGCCGGAGCCGACGCGGATGGTCGACGTGGCGGACGCGATGTGCTCGATCAGCACGGCGGGCACCGAGGACGCGATGCCCGGCATGTTGTGGTGCTCGGCGAACCAGTAGCGGTGGTAGCCGAGCCGTTCGGCCTGCTGAGCGAGCTCGCGAGAGTTCCGCAGTGCGGTCGTGGCGTCCGAACCCGACGTGATCGGAGCGAGGTCGAGAACAGACAGAGGAATCTCACGAAGACGGCTCATGCATCGATCAACACCGATGCTTGGCGACTTCTTCCGTGAGCCGGGTAACTCGTTTCGCGGCCTGGTCATAGGTCGTGCCCTGGGGGTGCGGCGTCAGCACCGCGACGATGGTGAAGAAGCACGTCCCGGACGTGTGCGTGGCCGGCGTCAGGAGTAGACGCACGCCATCGGAAGCTGGTGGCTGGCACGACCGCGTGCGTGGTGATTCGTGGATCACACCCGGAGACGGACCGAGCCGTGTTCGTCGTTGACCGTGGTGTGACGGATGTGGTGGTGATCGGCGCGGGGCAGGCGGGCCTGTCCGCTTCGTACTTCCTGCGGCGGCGGGACGTCGACCACGTCGTGCTGGACGCGAACGACGCTCCCGGCGGCGCGTGGCTGCACCGCTGGCCTTCGTTGCGGATGCGGACCGTGCACGGCATCCACGAACTGCCCGGCATGCCGTTCGAGCAGCCCTCGCCGGACGAGCGCGCCAACGAGGCCATCCCCGACTACTTCGCCCGCTACGAACAGCTCTTCGAGCTGCCGGTGGTCCGGCCGGTGAACGTCACGCAGGTCTTGAACGACGGCGAGCTGCTCAAGGTCGAGACCACGAACGGTGTCTGGGCCACGCGCGGCCTGATCAACGCGACCGGCACGTGGCGCCGCCCGTTCTGGCCGTACTACCCCGGCCAGGAGACGTTCCGCGGCCGTCAGCTGCACACCGCCGACTACCAGGGGCCCGAGGAGTTCGCGGGTAAGCGGGTCGTGGTGGTCGGCGGGGGTGCTTCGGCTACGCAACTGCTCATGGAACTTGCTCCTTTCGCTGCGGAGACCCGGTGGGTCACGCGGCACGAACCGGTGTGGCGGGAAGGCCCGTTCACCGAGGACTACGGCCGCTGGGTCGTCGGGATGGTCGACGAACGCGTCCGCAAGGGACTGATCCCGCGCAGCGTCGTCAGCGTGACCGGGCTGGCGCTGAACGACCAGACGCGGGCCGCGATCAGCGATGGCGTGCTGGACCGCAAGCCGATGTTCGACCGCATCACGCCGACCGGCGTCGCGTGGGGGTCAGAGCACTTCGACGCCGACATCATCCTGTGGGCCACGGGATTCCGGCACGACCTCGACCACCTCGCGCCGTTGCACCTGCGTGCGGCTGGCGGCGGTATCCAGGTCGACGGAACCCGCGTCGTCTCGGATCCGCGCATCCACCTCGTCGGATACGGACCGTCCGCGAGCACGATCGGGGCTAACCGAGCTGGTCGGAGTGCTGTTCGCGAGCTGATGAGGCACCTCGACGCCCAGAAAGTCGCGTGACCACGAAGATCACGAGCGCGACGACTGCCAGCCCGAGCACGACCTTCGAGCCGATGCCGACGTACTGCTCGACCAGGTGCCAGTTGTCGCCCAGCAGGTAGCCCGCGAGGATCAACGCCGTGTTCCACAACAGGCTGCCGGCCGCGGTGTAGGCGAGGAACGGGGCTAATCGCATGCGCTCGATGCCGGCCGGGATCGAGATCAGGCTGCGGAACACCGGGATCATGCGACCGAAGAAGACGGCGCGGTAGCCGTTGCGCAGGAACCAGGACTCGGTCTTGTCCACATCGGACACTCGGACCAGTGGCATGCGCGAGGCGATGCGGCGCACCCGATCGCGGCCCAGCAGAGCGCCGATCCAGTACAGGACAAGGGCTCCGGCCACCGAACCGAACGTGGTCCACAGGATCGCGTCGAACAACGACATCTTGCCCTGGGCCGCCGTAAAACCGGCCAGGGGCAGGAAGACCTCGCTCGGCAGCGGCGGGAACAGGTTCTCCAGCGCGACCGCGAAAGCCGCTCCGGGTGCGCCGGCCGTCTGCATCAGGTCGGTGACCCAGTCGACCAAGTTCATGCGGTCCAACTTACGGATCGGAACCTGAGAGGACATTGGGGTTGTCCGCAGAGTCGGGGTGGGGGAAACCGCACCCCGAACCCTGCGGAAAATCGCTAGGCGCAGCGAATCCTTGCGTCGCCCCAAGAAGCGTGGTCGTTCTGGTTGCCGTCACCGCCGTCGAGAACGCGCAGGGTGAGTGTGCTCACGCCGGTCACGTCCACGGCCAGGTCGCGGACAGGGGTGCGCACGCCGAGCACACCGGTGTCGGCCAGCACTACGCCGTCACCGATCACCTGGAACGACACCGTGCCGCCGACCTTCTGGCGAGCAACGTCCAGACCGGCTTCGTCGTCGACACCGACCGAAGCCGCGAAGGCGGTGCACCCCGAGTCCAGCTTGTAGGTGATCTCGGACGACGCGTGCGTGCCGAGTCCCTTGCCGAACGTCGTGCGGCGGATGGCGATGCCACGACCGTCACCGGCAGCGGCGTTGCCGTTGGTGATGTCCTTCTCGACCGGACCGTCACCGCCGGAAGCGGACACCCACGGCCGGTCCGACACGTATGACCACCCGTCGGACAACGGCTTCACCAGATGCACGCGGGCGGTCTTCTCGGACTCCACGCCGCCGTTGAACGACGCCACGACCGGGATGTCGAAGTAGCCGTGGGACGTGGGCTGCGCGGGTGGCACGACGGTCCACGAGCCGGACAGCGCCTGCCCGGGCCGCAAGAAACGAGCCTTCACCGGCTCGCCCTGCACAGACCAGCCGGCCGGTACGCGCGGAGCCAGCGTCACCCCGCGCACGTCCTGCTTCGTGGTGAAGAGCCCGGTCACCTTGAAGCCGTTCGACGCGGTGGAAACCGAGGTCGAAGGCACCGTGGAAACCGGCCGCTCACAGGTCCGAGACCCTGCACGGCAGGCGATGGCGGCAAAACCACCGTTGGCCGCCACGTCCAGCGTCAGCACGTCCCCGGAACGCACGGTCCGAGACTCGCGCACGAGACCCGCCGGGCCATCGCGGGTGATCTCGACCAGCCAGCGCCCGGAAGGCAGCGAGAACGGCACCTGGACCGTCCGCGCGGCACCGGAGTAGCCGCCGCCGACGAACCACCGGTCACCAGAACGACGCGCGAACACCGAGTGGTCACCAGGACGGCCGGACAGCAACCGGGTCTCGTCCCACGCGGTGGGCACCTGGTCGATGAACCGCTCGGCTGCCGGCCGCGCCGCGTAGTCCTCGGGCTTCCCCGCCAGGTTCGCGAGGCCCGACTCGTAGATCACGGTCAACGCCAGTTCGTGCGCGTCGGACGTGACGCGCGAAGGACGGTGCCAAGCCAACGGCGTATAGTCCATGCCACCGACGACATTGCGCGTGAACGGCAGCGAAGTCATGTGCGTCCCGGTGAGACCTGAGGACTTCTCGCCACCGTGCACGGCTTCCATCGTCATGACCTGCGGCCACGTGCGCTGCAGGCCGTGCGGGATCGTCGAGCCGTGGAAGTTCACCAGCAGATGGTGAGCAGCGGTCTCCGCGAGAATCCGGTCGTACCAGCGGTACCGGTCCTGGCCGTCGGAGTCCATGAAGTCGATCTTCACGCCCGCGATGCCCCACTTCTCGAACAACGCCAGGCGGGAAGCGCTCTCAGCAGGCGTGTCGAGCTCGTCGTAGTGGATCCACAGATGGATCTTCACGCCCCGTGCGGCGGCATACGACACCAACGAGGGAATCCACGAGGTCTGCTCCCAGGTGGGGTCGTAGTCCCAGTTCGGATCGAAGTACCACCCGGCGTCGACCAGCGCGTACGGCCAGCCGTGCTGCGCCGCGTAGTCCACGTACTGCTTCTGCATCGCGAGGCTCTGGCCCGCCTCGCGGCCACCGGCGAGCCAGCTCCAGAACACCTTGCCCGGCTCGATCCACGACGTGTCGCGCACACGGGACGCGGGCGCCAGGTCGTCCACGAGGGTCGACGTGGTCACGTCCGCGAGAGAGCCGACGATGGCGGTGCGCCACTGCGACTGCCACGGCCCGTCGACGAGCACCTTCTCGTCCCAGTACTTGATCGAGTAGACGCCGGAGCCGGCGGTGTGCACGAGATGGGCACCCGAGTGGCGACCGTCCACAGAGGACTCGGTGAGCAGCGAGTAGACGCCCTGGGTCTCGAAGAGCGCCGGGTGCAGGTACTCCGCGGACTCGGCGGAGGCCGCGTTGGTCTGCACGAACGGGTTTTCGTAGTCGCGCCGGTACTTCGCGATCCACGC
Organism: Lentzea sp. NPDC005914; assembly: GCF_040629405.1. NCBI lineage: Bacteria > Bacillati > Actinomycetota > Actinomycetes > Pseudonocardiales > Pseudonocardiaceae > Lentzea > Lentzea sp. NPDC005914. The sequence continues at coordinate 211,752 of NZ_JBEXVQ010000010.1, forward strand.
CGTCGCGGCGGAAGGCACCACGAACGCCGACGTCTCGCGCAGCACGTTGCCCAGCCCGGCCGGCAGCTCGTACCGGTACGCGACGCCGTCCGCGGCGGTCCGCACGACCAGATCCAGCTTGGCCGCGCCTTCGAACGAGTAGCGCTCTTCCTTGTGCGACACCGTGCGCTGCCGCTGCTTGCCAGAAGACGCGGTGTAGTGCTCGAACACGCGTCGCTCGGTTCGGCCCAGTAGCCGAAGGCCACGGGAAAGATCCGCTCTTTCCGTCACCACGCCCAGTGGGCTGGGCTCCAGCACGGTGGTGCCGCCACGGGTCACGGACAGCGTCGGCACGCCGTCCGACAGCTGCACGACAGCCTTCGGCCAGATGCCCGTTGCTGCTGGTTCTGCTGCTGACACAGGGGTTGTGACACTCGCTGTCAGCACGATGACCAGTGCTCCTGCCGCGCGCCATCGCACGGGGGTCACTCGCATGTCCAGTCCTCCCAGAACCTCGGTCGCGGCGGCGACAGATCCGATGTATACGCGTTGATGGGCCATTGGTCCACAACGTGGCCGGAAAGGCCTTTCCGCCCAGTAACCGGGTGACTACGATGCGTTCGATGGCCGAACAGGTGGGGACGTGTGCGACCTGCGGCGCCGCGACCGCCACCTCCCGGCGCAGACACGCGCGGTACTGCTCGAACGCCTGCCGTCAGCGGGCTTACCGGCAACGTGCGAACGAGCCGGTCACGGCACTGGACAGCTTCATCGGCCGGGCCGACGAGCTCGACCGCCTCACCGCGTTCGCCCACGCCCGCGTGCTCACGCTCGTCGGCCCGGCCGGGGTCGGGAAGACCAGGCTGGCCAAGGAGTTCACCGGCGGTCAGGCCGAATGGGTCGAGCTCTCCTCGGTTTCCGGTCAGGTCGTGCGGGCGTGCGCGACGGCGCTGGGCATCGGCGAGGTCATCCGCGAACCCGTGCTGAGCACCCTGGTGCACGCGCTGGCGGGCCGGACGATGGTGCTGGTGCTGGACAACTGCGAGCACGTCGCCGCGGAGTGCGCGGCGATGCTGGAGCCGCTTCTGCTCGGCTGCCCCGGGATCAGGGTCATCGCGACGAGCCGCGAGCCGCTGCGGGTGCCGGGCGAGATGCTGTTCGCGGTGCAGCCGTTGCCGATCTCGTGCGCGGTGGAGCTGTTCGCCGACCGAGCGCGGGCCAACCAGCTCGGTCTGAAGATCGACGACCAGGCGGCTTTGTCCACGTTGTGCGCCCGCCTCGACCGTCTCCCGCTGGCCATCGAGCTCGCCGCCCGTCTCGTCACGGTGCTGCCGGTGGCGGAACTGCTGGCACGCCTGGACGACCGGCTGGAGCTGCTCAACCGCGGCAACCGCACGGCCGCCGAACGTCACCAGAGCCTGCGCGCCGCGATCGAGTGGAGCTACGACCACCTCGGCGCCGACGAGCAGCACGTGTTCCGGTGCCTCTCGCTGTTCCCCGGCGGCTTCGGGCTCGACGTCGCGGTGGCGGCCTGCGACCTGCCTGCGGACCGGGTGCTGGCGCTGCTGTCCGCGCTCGTGGCCAAGTCCCTGCTGACCTTCGGCGGGGCCGGCCGGTTCGAGCAGCTGGAGTCGGTTCGGTTGTACGGCAGGGAAAAACTCGCCGAACAGTCGGAAACCGTGATCGCCGGGGTCGCGCGCTGGTTCGCCGGACGCTGGCCGCGGTTCACCTCCGCGGTCTTCACGACACCCGAGGTCGTCGACCCGTTGATCACCGAGTGCGGCAACCTGCAGTGCGTCGTCGACTGGGCCGAGCGCACCGGGGATCCGAGCTACCTGCAGCTCGCCACGATGCTGTCCGCCGCGTGGCGCGACCAGGGCCATTTCTCGCAGGGACGGTCGCTGCTCGACACGGCGGTCCGCAAGGCGAACGCGGACCCGGCGGTGCGCGGCCTCGCCTTGTGCCACCTGGCGTATCTCGCCGGCACCGAGTCCAGCGACGGCATGCGGTGGGCCGAGGAGGCGGTGACGCTCGGCCGCGAACTGGGCGAGCCCGTGCTGCTCGCTCAGGCCCTCAACGCGCTGGCCGGAGAGCACGTCCGGGCCGATCGCAACGGTGAGGCCCGCAAGTACTACGAGGAGGCCGTCGCCCTGCTCGCGCCGACCGCCGACCCGCTGGACCTCGCGATCATCGAGCACAACATGGCGTGGGCGGCCATGTGCGCGGGCGACCTGGAGTTCGCCGACGGACTGATCGCCGACGTTCTGCCCGTGTACCGGCGACTGGCCTCACCGCGCAGGCTGTCCGTCTTCCTGCACACGGTCGGTTTGCGCGCGCTGCAACGCGATGAGCTCGCAGTCGCCACCGAGTCATTCCTCGAGTCACTGCGCTCGTGGTACACGGGGTTCTGGGTCGCGGACGTGCTGGAGGGGCTGGGCCTGATCGCGTACCGGCGTGGTGATCCGAAACGGGCCTTGAGGCTCGTGGGTGCCGCGTCGTGTCTGAGGGAGGGCGCGTTCGCGGCGGACCTGGTCTGGCACGCGCACGTCATCGAGGTCGTGCGGGCGTCACGGGTGGCGTTGCGCGGCGCGGACACCTGCCTCGCCGAGGGACGCGAGATGACCCGCGAGCAGGCCGTGGCGTACGCGTTGGAGGACCGGATTGAGCCGCCCGAACTCAGCGAACGCGAGCAGCAGGTCGTGGCGCTCGTGGCGGCCGGGCAGACCAACGCGGGCATTGGTGCTGAGCTGCGGATTTCGCAACGGATGGTCGAGACGCACCTGCAGCGCGTGCGGCAGAAGCTGGACCTCACCACGCGGACGCAGATCGCCGACTGGGCGACTGACTCGCTAAACGCGCGGACGAGCACCGGGGGTCCGGGGGCGAAGCCCGCCGGGTGGGGTCTGGGGGCTTCGCCCCCAGAAAACACGGCGAGATGACCTGGTGAGCGGGCTCCGCGAGCACAGTTCGCCCATCATCGAGTGAGGTCGGGGGGACTCGAACCCCCACTGGCTGGGACCTAAACCCAGTGCCTCTGCCAATTGGGCTACGACCCCTCACGTGGAAGCCTATAGGCCGCTCATGTACTCGCTCTCTCGGGTCGCTCGAAGCAGCGTCACTGATCGTCCACTACGGTGAACGCCAGAACCGCTGCTAGGAGGACATGTGGCTCGCGATCCCGACACCATCCAGCGCGAGATCGAACAGGCTCGCACCGCGCTGGCCGCCACCCTGGACGAGCTCAGCGAGCGGGCGAACCCGCAGAAGCTCGTCGAGCAGGGCAAGTCGTCCGTGCTCGACGTGCTGAGCCAGCCCAAGGTCAAGTACACGCTGATCGCGGTCGGCGCCGTCGTGGGCTTCGCGCTGGTCCGCAAGCTCTTCCGTTAAGGGACTCGCACCAACGGTAAGAGGACCTGCTCGACGACCTTCTCCACGAACGGCTCGTCGAGCGGGTCACCGGTGAGCATCAGCCGGTAGATCAGCGCCGCGCCCGCGATCTCGACGGCCATGCCGCGCGGGGCGTCGGCCCTGAGCTCGCCCCGTTCGGCCGCGCGGTCCAGGATTCCGCGCAGGACGTCGCGCTGCGAGATCAGGAACGTCTCCCGGAACGCCGCGGCCAGCTCGGGTTCGTGCGGCAGTTCGCCGACGAGTGCCTGGGCGGCCTTGCCGATCGGTCCTGACAGGAACGCGGCGAACGACGAGAGGAACTCGCGCAGGTCGCCGGCCAGTGAGCCGGTGTCCGGTGCGGCGAGGTTCTGCGTGGCGAGCTGGGTGCACGTGTCGATCACGAGATCGAGCTTGGACTCCCACCGCCGGTAGATCGTGGCTTTGCCCGCCCTCGCGCGCGCTGCCACGGCGTCCATGGTGAGTGCCCGGTATCCGACCTCGGCCATCACCTCGAGCGCTGCCTGACGTAATGCGTCGTCCCGGCTGGCGTCGCGAGGACGGCCCCGCTGGGGGCTCCTGCCCTCGTTGAACGCCGTTGTCGACACGGCCATGCCACCTCCCAATAGCAAGGGCACGGCTCGTGCGACTCTCCCCGCCCCTTTGGCGGGACATCCTAGGCGTCTTGCCCATCTCAGCGGAGCAAGAGCACCCGGTTGTTGCTTCGTGTTGCGTGTAGTTGGCTCTTGCGCGATGTGACCCAGAACTCCTACCTTTCCCGTTGTCTGGACCAGAGATGCTCCGCCGCGCATCCAGGACGGCAGTTGTTGCCATGCGCGGGCGAGGAGCTGGAAATGGTCGTTGACAGGCGGGGTTTCATCGGCGGGAGCACAGCGGCGGTAGCTGCGGGGATGTTCGTGCCGGTCGGGACCGCTGTGGCAAATGAGACGCTTTCCTCGGATGTTTTCGACTGTGATGGCATGTCGGAACGGGACTGGCGCGAGTTCATCGGCCGGCAGGATCTCGTTTGGCAGAAGCCGCCGACCCAGTACGGGCAGGCGCCCTTCCTCGGTGACGGCCGCCTGGGCAGTGTCGTGTACTCCGAGGGCAACACCGTGCGCTTCACCGTGCAGCACGCGGATGTGCAGGACCACCGCACCACCGGGGGCAGCCAGTTCGGCGTGTGCAGACTCCCGGTCGGCAACCTCAAGCTGACCGCGGCGGGCACCGTCACGGCCGTCGACTGGCGGCTGGACCTGTGGAACGCCGAGCTGCGTGGGACCGTGACCACCTCGCTGGGCGTGATCTCGTTCGCAGCCTACGTCCACTCCGAACGTTCGGTGCTGTCGTTGCAGGTCACGCCCACCGGTGACGAGAAGCCGGTGCTGGAGTTCGTGCCGTCCAAGGCCATTCCGCCGCGCGCGGACTTCAACCCGCTCCCGGACGGGTACGTCTTCAACCCCGACCCCGTGACGAAAGCGGACGGCCGCGAGACGCTGGTGACGCAGGCCCTGAATGCGGGCGGTCAGACGGCAACCGCTTTCCGGATCATCACGACCGGACGGATGCAGCGCCTGCTGCTGTCGGTCGCGCACACCTATCCCGAAGCCACCGCCGACCAGATCGTGCTGAAGGCCGTCCGCGAGGCCGCATTGCTCGGCGGGCTGCTGACCCGGTCGCATCGGAAGTGGTGGAACGCCTTCTACCGGAAGAGCTTCCTGTCCTTCGGCGACCAGCGGCTGCAGTCGTTCTACTGGATTCAGCTCTACAAGGTGGCATCCGGATCGCGTGCCGGCAGCCCGGTGATGGCGACGACCGGCCCGTGGCTCGAGAAGACGCCGTGGGCCGCCGCCTGGTGGAACCTCAACGTGCAGTTGGAGTACTGGCTGATCCACGGTTCCGGTCACCTGGAGCTGGACTCGATCACCTCGACGTTGAAGAACAACCAGGAGCAGCTGGTCCGCAACGTCAAGGAGCAGTACCGCAACGACTCCGCGGGCGTCGGCCGCAGCACCGACCGCACCACCTCGAACGCCGGCACGCTCGCCGAGCCCGGTCCGCAGGGCACCGGCGTGAAGGAGCTCGGCAACCTGACGTGGGCGCTGCACAACGTGTGGCTGTCGTACCGGCACAGCATGGACATCCGGATCCTCGCCGACGTCGTGTTCCCGCTGCTGCGCCGGTCGATCAACTACTACCTGCACTTCCTGGCGAAGGGCAACGACGGCAAGCTCCACCTGGACGTCACGACCTCGCCCGAGTACGGCGACGCTCCCGACTGCAACTACGACCTGCAGCTGATCCGGTGGGGCTGCCAGACGCTGATCGACTCCGCGAAGCTGCTGAAGATCAACGATCCGCTGCAGCCGAAGTGGCAGGAGGTGCTGCGGGACCTCGTGCCGTACCCCGTCAACGAGAACGGGTTCATGATCGGCGCGGGCGTGCCGTTCGCGGTGTCGCACCGGCACTTCTCGCACCTGCTCGCGACGTACCCGCTGATGACGGTGAACTGGGAGCAGCCGGAGAACCGCGAGCTGATCGAGAAGTCGTTGCACCACTGGATGTCGCTGGAGCCCGCGCACCGCGGCTACAGCTACTCCGGGTCCGGCTCGATCGCCGCGCGCATGTTCCGCGGCGACGAGGCGTACGGCTACTTCGTGAAGATGTTCGACACCACGAAGCGCTACCCGGTGCTCGAGAACACCATGTACACCGAGGCGGGACCGGTCGTGGAGACGCCGTTGTCCGGTGCGCAGACCATCCACGACTTCGTCTGCCAGAGCTGGGGCGGGGTGGTCCGGGTGTTCCCGGCCGTGCCGTCCGTCTGGCCGGACGTCGTGATCGCCGACCACTCCGCCGAGGGTGGTTTCTCCGTCACCGCGAAGCGAACCGGTGGCAAGACGCAGTTCGTGCTCGTCCGCAGCCGCGCGGGTGAGCCGTTGGTGCTGAGGCACGGAATCGCCGGTCCGGTGTCCGTCGTGACGCCGTCCGGTCACCCCGTCCGGTACCACGACCGCGGCGACGGGACGTTCGAGATCTCGTTGCGCCGTGGGCAGGAAGTCCTGGTGCATCCCAGGGGCCGCCGCCCCGACCTGGCCGTTCGGCCGGTCAGCATCACGACCCCGGGCAAGCCCTGGGGTCTGCCAGCGTGACCCCCTGCTGTTCCCCGAGAGGAATTTCCATGCGCACTCTCGCCCTGGCCGTACTGACCACAATGGTCGGCGCGGTCCTGGTTTCCCCCACCGCACAAGCCTTGCCGGACGGTCTGGCGCTCACCCCGCCGATGGGCTTCAACAACTGGAACACCACCGCCTGCCGCGCGGAGTTCAACGAGGCGATGGTCAAGGGCATCGCCGACATCTTCGTCAACAAGGGGCTCAAGGACGCCGGCTACGAGTACGTCAACATCGACGACTGCTGGGCCGAGAAGACCCGTGACTCGGCCGGCAAGCTCGTGCCGAACAAGACGCGGTTCCCCAACGGCATCAAGGCCGTCGCGGACTACGTGCACTCGAAGGGCCTGAAGTTCGGCATCTACACCTCGGCGGGCACGAAGACCTGCAACAAGGACAACGGTTTTCCCGGCGGCCTGAACCACGAGGAGTCCGACGCACAGCAGTTCGCGTCGTGGGGCGTCGACTACCTGAAGTACGACAACTGCAACAACAGCGGTGTCGACGCCAAGCAGCGCTACCGCAAGATGCGTGACGCGCTGAAGAAGACCGGGCGTCCGATCGTGTTCTCGTTGTGCGAGTGGGGCCAGAACAAGCCGTGGGAGTGGGCCTCCGACACCGGCCACCTGTGGCGCACGACCGGCGACATCAACGACACCTGGCCGCGCACGATGGACATCTACGAGAAGAACGTCGTGCTCGACCAGTACGCCGGTCCGGGCCACTGGAACGACCCCGACATGCTCGAGGTCGGCAACGGCAAGATGTCCGCGACCCAGTACCGCAGCCACTTCTCGCTGTGGGCGGTCATGGCCGCACCGCTGCTCATCGGGTCGGACCTGCGCAAGGTCAGCGCCGACACGTTCACGATCCTGGAGAACAAGGACGTCATCGCGGTCGACCAGGACAAGCTCGGCAAGCAGGGCAAGCGGATCAAGACCACCGGCAAGACCGGCGTCGACGTGATCGTGAAGCCGCTGGCCAACGGCGACAAGGCCGTGGCGCTGTTCAACAAGTCCGGTTCGACGCAGACGATCTCGACCTCCCTGTCCGAGATCGGCATGTCCGGACCGGCGACGTTGAAGGACCTCTGGACCAAGTCCACCCGCACCACGACCGGCGCGATCTCGGCTTCCGTGCCGTCGCTCGCCACGGTGATCTACCGGGTCTCCAAGGGCGACAGCGGCCCGCGCCCGACCCCGCCCGCCGGCACGACCGACCTCTCGGCGTTCGAGGCGACCTCGTCGACCAACGGATGGGGTCCTGTCGAGATCGACAGGTCGGTCGGCAACCAGGCCGCCGGTGACGGCAAGACGCTGACGATCAACGGTGCCACGCACGCCAAGGGCTTCGGCGCGCACGCGGCCTCGACGATCGAGTTCTACCTCGGCCGCAAGTGCTCGTCGCTGACCGTCGACGTCGGCATCGACGACGAGGTGGGCGCGGGGAAGGGATCGGTGGTGTTCCAGGTCTTCGCGGACGACACCAAGGTCGCCGACTCGGGGGCGCTGACCGCGGACAGCCCGGGGAAGAAGCTCACCGCGTCACTCACCGACGCCGAGAACCTGCGGCTGGTGCTGACCGACGGCGGCGACAACATCAACTCCGACCACGGTGACTGGGCGAGCCCGCGCATCACCTGTTCGTAGTGCCTTGTGGACAGCCCGTGACCTCGTGTGACGCAGGTCACGGGCTGTTCTATATTTCGAGCATGAAAGCAACTCGGCTCCTCCCTGCCCTCGCGGCCGCCGCCGCGCTGGCACTGGCGCCCGGTCTCGGCACGGCACTCGCCGACCCCGGAAACGGCCAGGGGAACGGGATCACGAACAACCCGCACGTCCCACCCGGACAGTCCACTCAGGACACCTCAGTGCCGCAGCCGCCGTCCAACGCGGACTTCAGCGACAACGGTGCGAACGTGCAAGGCCCGTACGACTCGACGCGGGACGGCTCGCCCTCCGGCAACGGCAACGGTGGCGGTGAGGCCGTCGGCAAGCCCTGTGCCGGTTGCGTGGGCAAGGCCGACAACAAGAACCCGCCCGGGCAGCAGCCGGGCGGCTCGGACGCCAACGCGGGCTACGAGTGCGACACCAACCACGGCGTGGGTCGGTCGAACCCGGCGCACACGGGGTGCAGGCCCGGCGAGACTCCGCCTTCGACGACTCCGGAGACCCCGCCGGCCAAGACCGAAGTCCCGCCGCCTCCGGGTGGTGGAGCCGCGCCTGCGGCCCCGGCCCCACAGGCCGCCGCCGAGGTCGACGAGCTGGCGTTCACCGGCTTCGACGTGCTGCCGTTCGCTCTCGGTGGCCTTGCACTGGTGGGTGCGGGCGTGGTCATGACGCGGCGGAGCCGGCGGTCCTGACGCGGGCGACGGCGAGCTGGGTCATGTACCGCTTGGTGACCCGGCCGTCGTAGCGCGTGTCGATCAGCTGCCTGATGTCCGCGATGAGCTCGTCGCGGGCCGGCAGCGCGATGTGGTTCGAGTACGTGAGGAGCAGGTCGGCGTACGCCTCGGTGTCGTAGGCCTGCTCCCACTCGTACCGGAAGAACTCGGGCGCCTCGAAGAGCTCGCTCTCGTCGAACTCGCGCGGGATGTCGTCCGCCTGAGGCTGCCGGAGATTCGGCGGAGTGGCCGGGTCCCAGCGCTCGTAGCAGTCCTGAACGTCCGCGAAGAACTGCGCCGTGCCGCCCGCGATGTGGTGCGTCGAGATCACGGCCAGCGTGCCGCCCGGCTGCAACGCCGCCGCGCACCGGTCCATGCGGGTGCGCGGGTCGAGCCAGTGGAACGCCGTCGCCGACACCACGAGGTCGAACGGTTCCGAAGGCAGCGGCCATGTGTCGAAGTTCGCGACGATCACCTGTGCCTCAGGCGCGTGCCGACGGGCGACCGCAGCGAGTTCCGGACTGAGCTCTACCGCGGTGACCTCGCCCAACGCGGTCAACGGCAGCGTGGCCTGGCCGGTTCCAGGGCCGATCTCCAGGATGCGCGGGCCGCTGAGCTGCGTGAACAGCTCCGGGGGATAGGTGGGACGGGCCCGGCGGTAGCGGGCCGCGTCCTCTCCGAACGTGGTGCGCAAACGCTCGCGGTCGGTCACCCGCCGAATTCAAGCGAGCGCGACGGCAGCGCGTCCATCCCGTTTCGCGCGAACCCGGCCCAGATCCCCCGCACGGTCTTCGCCACGTCGGCGTCCGGCTCCTGGCCCGCCAGCATGCCCGCGCCCGTCCACCCGCCCGGATCGAACAGGAACGGCAGCTCCATGCAGTGGCACGCGCCGAGCGGAGCGCCCTCGGGCTTGAACTTGAAGTTGAAGGTCGCGGCCTGCCCACCCGCCTTCGTCCAGTCCTCGGCGAGCTGCCGGGCCGGACCGGCGAACACGAGCTCGGTCACGACCTCCCAGGCCTCCGGCTGATCCGCCACGTACGGACTGCCGTCGTCCGCCGTGTGCCCGACGAGCAGCTCGACCCCGGGCGCCACGGCGGCGAGATCGACGTCGTCCAGCACCGGGCCGAACGGCATGCCGCCGGCCAGACCGAACCGCGCGGCCATCGCCGGGACCTCCTGCTGCACGGCCAGGATGTCGGCCACCGGGGTCGAGGCGTCGACGGAGACGAACTCGCGCACTGCCGCCGTCATCTCGGCGCGCTCGGGGCCGCGAGCACCCAGCGGGGCGCTCTGCAGGATCGCGCGGTGGAACAGGCCCTCGGTGTCGGCGAGCATCAGCGCGTAGACGGAGTCCGCGCCCGCCGACTGCCCGAACGCCGTCACGTTCGCGGGATCACCGCCGAAGCCGGCGATGTTGTCCCGCACCCACCGCAGCGCCACGAGCTGGTCGAGCAGGCCGAGGTTGTCCCGCAGGTAGCCGAAGACACCGAGCCGGTAGCTGACGCTGACCACCACGACGCCTTCCGAGGCCAGCAGCCCGGCGTCGTACTTGACCGACTCGCCGCTGCCGGTCACGTAGGCGCCGCCGTGGAACCAGACCATCACGGGCAGCCCGGAGGCACCGTCGGGGGCGGTCACGCTCAGCACGTGGCAGTTCTCGTCGAAACTCAGGCCCTCGACCGAGTTCCCGACCACGTGCACCAGCGAGGACGGCGGCTGCGGGCAGGCGGGACCGCGCTCGAGGCCGCGAACGCCGTCCCACGCGTGCGGCTCGGGCTTGGCGAATCGGGAGGCAGTCGCGTAGCGGATACCGCGCGTGGTGATCAGCACGTTCTCGATACTAAGCATGCGTAACCAATTCCACAGCGTCTCGATTCGGCGGAACAGTCCGGTCGGGAGGACCATGTAACGGTTGAGAAACGAGACGAAGGAGGCGCCCGGTGCGGGCTACGACGATCTACGGCACCCGTGACATCCGAGTCGAGGAGGTGCCGGACGCGTCGATCAAGGACGCGACCGACGTCGTCGTCCGGGTCGAGCTCGCGTGCATCTGCGGCAGCGACCTGTGGGCGTACCGCGGCGTGGCCAAGCGCGAGGGCGGGCAGCGCATCGGGCACGAATTCCTCGGCATCGTCGAGGAGGTCGGCGGCGAGGTGAAGACCGTCAACGTCGGCGACCGCGTGATCGCGCCGTTCGTGTGGAGCGACGGCACCTGCGCGTACTGCGTGGCCGGGCTGCAGACGTCGTGCCGCAGCGGTGGCTTCTGGGGTTCCAAGGGCAGCGACGGTGGCCAGGGTGAGGCCGTGCGCGTGCCGCTCGCCGACGGCACGCTCGTCCGGGTGCCCGCCGACGCGTCACCGGACCTGCTCCCGGCGTTCCTGAGCCTGAGTGACGTCATGGGCACAGGCCACCACGCCGCCATGGGCGCGGGCGTGGGCCCCGGCAGCACGGTGGCGGTCGTCGGTGACGGCGCGGTCGGCCTGTGCGGCGTGCTCGCGGCCAAGCGGCTGGGTGCGGAGCGGATCATCGCGATGGGACGCCACGAGGACCGCGCGAAGATCGCGAAGCTCTTCGGCGCCACGGACCAGGTCTCCGAACGCGGTGAGGCGGCGGTCGAGCGCATCAAGGAGATGACCGGCGGGCTCGGCGCGTCGGCCGTGCTGGAGTGCGTCGGCACCGAGCAGTCGTGGGAGACCGCGATGGGCATCGTGCGCGACGGTGGCAAGATCGGCTACGTCGGTGTGCCGCACGAGATGCCGGGCCTGCCGCTGGGCAAGCTGTTCGGGCGCAACATCAACATCGGTGGCGGCGTCGCGCCCGTGCGGGCGTACCTGCCGGAGCTGCTGGCCGACGTGCTCGCCGGGCGGATCGACCCCGGTCCCGTGTTCGACAAGACGGTGCCGCTCGACGACGTCGCGCTGGGTTACAAGGCGATGGACGAGCGGACCGCCCTGAAAGTCATCGTGAAGCCGTGAGCACGTAGTCCTCGGCGCGCACGCGCTTGGTCCGCATCCAGTACCGCCAGGTGAAGCCCGGCCACACGGTGCGGTTCACGCCCTGCGCGTCGAGGTACCAGCTCTTGCAGCCGCCTTGGGTCCAGACGCCATTCTGCAGCTTGCCCTGGATCTCGCGGTTGAACTCCTGCTGGGCCTCCACTCGCACGTCCAGCTCCGCTGCGCGGTGTTTTTCCAGGAGCTGGAGGCACTGCGAGATGTACCGGATCTGCGACTCGATCATGAACACGACCGAGTTGTGCCCGAGCCCGGTGTTGGGGCCCAGCAGGAAGAACAGGTTGGGGAATCCCGAGACCGTGATGCCGTAGTAGGTCTCGATGCCCTTCTCGCGCCACTGCTTCGCGAGGTCGACGCCGCCCTTGCCCTGGACGTCCAGGTAGTCGAACGAGTCGGTGACGTGGAAACCGGTGCCGTAGATGATGACGTCGACCTCGTGCTCGACGCCCGCACTGTCCACGATGGACGATTCGCGCACCTCGGAGATCTTGTCCGTCACCAGGTCCACGTTCGGATGACCCAAAGCCGGGTAGTAGTCGTTGGAGATCAGCACGCGCTTGCAGCCCATCGTGTAGTCGGGCTTCAACGCCTTGCGCAGCTCGGGATCCGGCACCTGCTTCTTCATGTGCCGCAACGCGATTCCCTGCGCCATGCGCATGATCTTCGGGTTCACCGCGAACCCGAGCGCCGACGACTCACGCGTCCAGTAGACGAAGTCGCGGTAGAGCCGTTGCGTGAAAGGCAAGGCGCGGAACAGCTTCTGCTCCCAGCCGGTGATCTCGCGGTCCGCCTTGGGCATGATCCACGGAGGCGTGCGCTGGAAGATCTTCATCGAACCGACCTGGGCGGCGATCTTCGGCACGAACTGGATCGCGGACGCGCCAGTGCCCACCACTGCGACGCGCTTGCCGGCCAGGTCGTAGTCGTGGTCCCACTGCGCGCTGTGGAACGTCTTGCCGCTGAAGTTCTCGATGCCCGGCAGTTCAGGAACGTTCGGGATGTGCAACGCGCCGACGCCGGCGACCAGGGCCTGCGCCGTGTACGTGTCGCCCTGCTCGGTCGTGACGTTCCACCGCTTGGTCTCGTCGTCCCACTGCGCGCCGGAGACCTTGGTGTGGAAGCGGATGTGCGGCCGCAGCCGGTACTTGTCGGCGACACGCCGCAGGTAGTCCCAGATCTCGCCCTGCTGCGCGAACATCCGCGACCACTTCGGGTTCAGCTCGAACGAGAACGAGTACATGTGCGACGGCACGTCACACGCGCAGCCGGGGTAGGAGTTGTCGCGCCACGTGCCACCGAGGTCGCCCGCCTTCTCGAGGACCACGAAGTCGTGCTCACCGCGGCGCTTCAGTTCGATCGCCATGCCGAGGCCGGCGAATCCGGTGCCGATGACGAGCACTTTCGTCTCTCGATGCATGGGGGACGTCCCTCCGCTCGCTGAGCCTACTTCGCAGTAGGTTACTCGAAGTAAGTTACGAGCGGTAGACTCCCTTCGTGACTGCTCCGCGGCGCCGCATGCCCAAGGCCCAGCGCATGGCGCAGATGCTCACCGTCGCCGAGGAGATCTTCGCCGAACAGGGGTATCTGGCCACGTCGATGGACGAGATCGCCGAACGCGTCGGCGTCTCCAAGCCGATGCTCTACGAGTACTTCGGCTCGAAGGAAGGCCTGCTCATCGGCTGCATCCACCGTGCGCGCACCGAGTTGCGCGAGAAGACGGCGGCGGCGATCGCGGGAGCGGCGAGCCCTGAGGAGTTCCTGCGGCTCGGCCTGCTGGCGTTCTTCGAGTTCATCGACGAGCACCGCAGGTCGTGGGCGTTGCTCAGGCAAGAGGCGGCCGTGGCCGTGCCGTCGGCGCAGGAGGAAGTGGAAGGCATCCGTCAGCAGCAGACGGACATGATCGGGGCCGTGCTGGCGTCGTTCACGCCGGACATCGACCCCCTGGAAGCCGAGGCGTTCGCGGAGATCGTCGTCGGTGCGACCGAACGCCTGGCGGTGTGGACCGAGCGCAGGCCCAAGGTCGGACCCGCGCTCGCCACCGAGTACGTCATGGCCGTGATCTGGCCGGGCGTGCAAGCACGCCTTAAGAGGCTGCCCGCACCCGTTCCGCCCGCATAGCGGTCACGGCGGGCAGGTCCAGCGGCGCGACCTTCGTGCCGGTGGCCCACTCGATGAGCAGGTCGGCCAGCTGCGGGTTGCGCGGCAGCACCGGCCCGTGCAGGTAGGTGCAGAGGATCCGGCCCTGAACGGCACCCTCGACGCTGCCGTCGTTGCCGGTGCCGACCTTGACGTGCGCGAGCGGCCGGGCGGCCGGACCCAGCACGGTGCGGCCCTGGTGGTTCTCGAACCCGCTCAGCACGCCCTCGAACAGGCCGTCGGCGGGCTCGGCGAGCACCTCGCCGATCGCGCGGCTGCCACCCGCGTGCGAGGTCGAGTCGATCAGGCCCATGCCGGGGTGCGTGACGTTGTCGGCACGGGTGAAGCTCTCGCCGAAGATCTGGATGCCGGCGCACACGCCCAGCACGACGGCGTTCTTCGTGACGGCGCGCTGCAGGCCGGGGTGCTCGCGCAGGTGCTTCACGGCCAGCGTCTGCGCCGTGTCCTCACCGCCGCCGACGACGTAGATGTCGCACGAGTCCGGCACCGGCTCGCCGTAGTTGATCGGCACGATCTCGGCTTTGATGCCGCGCCACGTCATGCGCTTCTCGAGCACCACGGCGTTGCCGAAGTCCCCATATGTGCCGAGGAGATCCGGCAGCACGAGCGCGATCTGGATTGTCGACTCACTCATCAGCGGCAGCCCTGGCATTCAAGTCGCGGAACGCGGTGTAGTTGGCGATGACCTCGACCGCCCCCTGTGGCATCTGGTCGATGGCCTTCAACGGGTCGGGCACGATCGTGTGCTGGACCTCGGCGTAGGTGAGGCGCACGGCGAGATCCGTGGCCCGCTCACCGGACGCGATGACGGTGCGGCCCTGCAGCCGTTCGAACGGGACGTCCCACAACCAGCTCAGGTCGCGGCCGTCGGCCTCGTTGGCGTTGATCACCAGGACGGCCGGGTGGTTGGCCTCCTTGACGACCGTGAGGGTCTCGCTCCAGCCCGCGGGGTTCTTGCTCAGCAACAGGCGCGCGCTGCGGCCGTTGCGGTGGATCGTGCGGTAGCGGCCACTCACGTTGGACACGCCGCGCAGACGTGAGACGGCATCCTCCGTGCGCACGCCCATGGCGTGCGCGGCGGCGGACGCCATGACGGCGTTGGCCTGGTTGAACTTGCCCGGCAGCGTGAGGCGGAGCTCCAGCTTCTGGTGCTCCGGGGTGATCATCGCCTCGTCGGTGGTGATCCAGTTCGGGTGCGGACGCGCGAGGTCGCAGCCCGTGCAGTGCCAGTGCTCGCCCTGCCAGCGGATCGGGTTGCCGCACCGGGGGCAGCTCGCCGAGTCGTGGTGCCAGCCGGTGCCGGTGGCGACCCAGACGACCTTGGCCGCGTTCCAGGCCGCGCTGGTGACCATCACGTCGTCGCAGTTGGCGACGATCGTGCAGTTCTGCAGCTGGGTGATCGCGTCCCGCAGCGAGCGCTCGATCGTCCGCACCTCGCCGACGCGGTCCAGCTGGTCGCGGCTCAGGTTCAGGATGACGGCGACGGCCGGGTTGCTCGCACCGGCGACGGCGGGGAAGTAGCCCTCGTCGCACTCCAGCACGGCGTACGGGGCGTCCGGCTGCTTCGACAGCGCCGTGACGTGCCCGTCGGGCATGTTGGCGCCGCTGTGGTTCGTGGCGACCTCACCCAGCGCGCCGACGGCCCTGGCGAGCATCATCGTGCTGGTGGTCTTGCCGTTCGTGCCTGTCACCACGGCGACTTTGCGGCCCTGCGTCAACCGGTTCAGCGCCTGCGGGTCGAGCTTCAGCGCCACCCGGCCACCGATCATGCCGCCTGCGCCGAGCCCCATCTTCTGGGACAGCGAGGAGCTCAGGTTGCCCAGTTTCACTGCGGCCGCGGTGCGCAGAGGGAGGCGGGCGGGGGAATCGTTCACCCCGGCGATGCTACCGGCGTGACGCTTCGTGCCTTTTAGGTGGTTGTGATCTTCCTGCTGGGACAAGGCGTGAGCTCATCGAGTGACACCAGCGATGTTCGAGCAACCTGCGGACGGGGGCTTGGGCTCGCTCTCGTGCGTGGGCTGGCCGGACGAGGACTTCATGAGGTGCTGGCGGCGCTCTGCCCTCAGGGCTAGGGGCTCAACGCACGCAGGGTTCGGATGAGCTCGACCGTCGGCAGTTGGCACAGCTGCGCCATGTTCTCCAGCGCGGGCAGGTCGAGATGCACCTCGGGTGACGCGCCGGGAGGCAACGCGTGCAGCCTGCCGGTGGCCCAGCGCTTCAGCGGCACGAGCCGCGGGTTGTCGGTGGCGGCGACGGCGGCGAGGTTCAGGGTCAGGTGGCCGGACGGGGTGTCGCCGAAGAAGCGTTCGTGCACACGCGCGAGGACGGTGTGTGCCGGGACGTCGAGGGCGTGGCAGATCTCCACCAGGCGCACCACCGAGCACTGCCGGGTGCCCAGTTCGTAGGTGGCCAGCGTCTGCAGCGAGATCTCGGTCTGCAGTCGCTTGTTCAGCTCCTTGCGGGTCCATCCGCGCTGCTTGCGAAGGCTGCGGATCTCATCACCGAGCACGCGCTGGTACGCCGCTGTGTCGATTTGGCCGTTCGCAGTGTGCACCTGGTCCCTCCACCCCGTGAGCGGGTCTCACGGTGATGGAAGGCGCGAGTGCTTCGGCGCTTACGCAACTTACTGCTGGAATCCCCCGAATGGGGTATATATCTCTACTCTGAGTATCAGTTTACGCAGCGCACGCCGTCAGCCGTGATGGGCTTGGGGGCCGCCGGGTCAGCCGGTTGCTGACGGGCACCGTCCAGGGCGAGTACTCCCGAACCGGCGAAGCCCTGCGCGCCGGGACCCGAGTAGTCCGACCCCAGGAAGACGCGGGCGTGGCCGGCGGGCACGTTCACGTCCTGTTCCACCTTCAGGCCGCCGAGGGCCTTCTGGACCGCGTTGGCGCCGTCCTCGCCGCCCTTGCCGTAGCGGACGACCGACTTGGCCATGGCCTCGGCGTTGCCCGTCTGGCCCTCGCCGAAGCCCTTCGCGACGAGCGACTGCAGAACCGTGCCCGCGAGGCCGGGCTGGCCGGAGGCGTTGCGGACGTCGACGATCACCGAGGCGTTGTTGAACTTCGGGTCCGGCGCGGTGGACGACGCCGCCGGGTCCTTGCCGAGGTTCTTGACGAACGTGTGGACCTCGGACTCGTCCACCTCGACCGCGGAGCCGTCCTCGGGGGTCTGCAGGTCCGGGTTGCCCGTGGGGATCGTCTGGAACGTCATGTTGCCGCCCGTGAGGTCCTTCATCTGCAGGGCGAACTTGGTGATGTCCCAGCCGTCGTCGAGCACGATCGCGCCGCTGACGGCCTTGATCATGTCGCTGCGCTTGGTGCTGTCGGTGAGCACGCCCGCCGAGAGCATCTTCTTGGCCAGGCCCGCCATGAACACCTGCTGGCGCACGACGCGGTCCAGGTCGCCCATGGGCAGGCCGTGGCGCTGCCGGACGAACGCCAGCGCGTTGCGGCCCTCGATGGTCTGCGGGCCCGCCTTGAAGTTCGCGCCGGAGAAGCTGTCGCGGACGTTGTTGTTCAGGCAGACGTCGATGCCGCCGACGGCCTTGGTGATGTCGTAGAAGCCGACCAGGTTGACCTCGGCGTAGTGGTCGATCGTCACGCTGGTCAGGTTCTGGATGGTGTCGATCAGGTTCTTCGCGCCGGCCTTGCGCGTCTCCATCTCGATCGCCTGCGGGCTCTGGCCGCTGCCCTGCAGCTTCTCGGCCTCTTTGCCCTTGGCGTACCCGTAGGCGGAGTTGATCTTGTGCCGGCCGAAGCCGCCCGCGATCTTCACGTAGGAGTCGCGGGGGAACGAGACCGCGTAGGCCTTGCCGCTGTCGTTCGGGATGTGCAGCAGGATCAGCGTGTCGGTGTTGAACCCGCCGTCGTCGCTGCCGCCCGCCTGCAGCTCGTTGAGGATGTTCTGCGGCAGCGGGTTGCCCTTGGAGTCGGTGCGGCTGTCCATGCCGACCAGCAGGATGTCGATCGCGCCGTCCGCGGGCTTCTCGCCGGCGTCGGCCAGGTTCAGGTCCTGCTTGGTGAGGTTGCTGGTCAGGTCGTTCAGGTTCTTCCACGCGATGCCGGTGACCAGCAGGATCACCGCGGAGATCATGCTGACGAAGATCTTGGCGCCGGTGGGGCCGCCGCTCTTCGGGACGGGCTTGCGGGCCGCGGGCCTGGGCCGCGGGCGGGGTGCGGGAGCGGCCTTCGCCTTGGCCGGGGTGGTGCGGACCGTCGGGCGGTCGGCCACCGGACGCGGGCGCGGGGCCGACGACGTGGCGCGGGCCGGGTCGCGGCGCTGGGGCTCACGACGGGGCGGCTCGGAGCGGTTCGCCGACTCTCGCTTCACGGGCTCGCGGCGCGGCGGCTCGGAACGCTTCGGAGGCTCCCGGCGGGGAGGCTCGGCCCGGTTCGGCTGCTGCCGGCGCGGTGGCTCTGAGCTGCGCGGCGGCACCTGGGGACGGCGGGGCTGACCTGCTGGGGGACGCGGGGTGGCGGAGGGTCGCCTGGGAGTACCGTTCGGTTCTCCTGGCCGCGGCGGCCGGTTGTCCACACCCACTCCTCTCGGTTCTTCCGGGTACCCCAAGTAGACGCGCGGGAACTCCACTCGGTTGTGCAAAGGGTGACACAGTGGCGGAGGCCACCTGATCCAGGGGCCGTGACCAGCGGTTTTGTTCACTTCGTAGACTGCTGCCGTGTTGACGATGCAGGACGCGCTGCTCGCGCTGACCAAGTACTGGACCGATCGTGGCTGCCTCGTCGTGCAGCCCTTCAACACCGAGGTGGGCGCCGGAACGCTGAACCCGGCGACCGTGCTGCGGGTGCTGGGTCCCGAGCCGTGGCGCGTCGCGTACGTCGAGCCGTCGGTGCGGCCCGATGACGCCCGCTACGGCGAGAACCCGAACCGGCTGCAGACGCACACCCAGTTCCAGGTGATCCTGAAGCCGGACCCGGGCGACCCGCAGGAGCTCTACCTCGGTTCGCTGGAGGCGCTGGGCATCGACATCCGCGGGCACGACGTCCGGTTCGTCGAGGACAACTGGGCCTCGCCCGCGCTGGGTGCGTGGGGCCTGGGCTGGGAGGTCTGGCTCGACGGCCTGGAGATCACCCAGTTCACCTACTTCCAGCAGGCCGGCGGCATGACGCTGGACCCGGTGTCGGTGGAGATCACCTACGGCATCGAGCGGATCATGATGGCGCTGCAGGGCGTCGACCACTTCAAGAAGATCGCTTACGCGCCGGGGATCTCCTACGGCGAGGCGTTCGGCCAGGCCGAGTACGAGATGTCGCGGTACTACCTCGACGACGCGGACGTGGAGCGCAACAAGCGCCTCTACCAGGAGTTCGCCGACGAGGCGCAGCGGATGATCGACGCCCGCCTGCCCGTTCCGGCGCACAGCTTCGTGCTGAAGTGCTCGCACCTGTTCAACGTGCTGGACGCGCGGGGCGCGATCTCCACGACCGAGCGGGCTCGCGCGTTCGGCCGTATGCGCGGTCTGGCCCGCGAGGTCGCCAAGCTGTGGGCGGAGCGCCGTGAGGAGCTCGGGCATCCTCTTGGTGTCGCTGAGCTTCCCGCTCCCGTTGCCGCTCCTTCGTCCTTTGTGGACGTTGTCGCGCCGGCCACGCTGCTGTTCGAGATCGGTACCGAGGAACTGCCGCCGCACGAGGTGCTGCGGACCGTCGACGCGGTGCGCGAGGCCGTTGTCTCGAAGCTCGGCGCCACTCGGCTGACGCACGGCGAGGTGACCGTGCACGGGACTCCGCGCCGGATCGTCGTGCTGGTGCCCGCCGTGGCGCCGCGCGAGCCGGATGCCGAACGCACTGTGCGTGGACCGCGTGTGTCCGCCGCCTTCGACGGCGATGGCAACCCGACGAAGGCCGTGCAGGGCTTCGCTCGTGGTCAGGGCGTGGAGGTCGCGGCGCTGGGCCGAGTCACCGAGAACGACGTCGAGTTCGTCGCTCTGACCAAGACGGACGCCGGTCGCGGTGCCGTCGAGGTGCTGAGCGGGCTGCTGGCCGAGGTCGTCTCGGACCTGCGCGCCGAGAAGAACATGAAGTGGAACGACCCGAAGCTGTCGTTCACGCGGCCGATCCGCTGGCTGCTGGCTCTGCTCGGCACCACGCCGGTGCCGGTCGCGGTGTCGTCGCTGGGCTCTGGGACCACCACTCGGGTGCACCGGACTGCCGCTTCGCCGGTGGTCGAGGTGTCCACCGCGGACGGTTACCTGGAGTTCCTGGCAGGGCACGGGATCGAGCCGGACGCGGCCAGGCGTTCCGCCTCGATCGTGGAGGCGGCGCAGTCGCTGGCGGCGTCGGTCGGCGGTGTGGTGGAGGTCGACGGGCTGCTGGACGAGGTCACGAACCTGGTCGAGTGGCCGACGCCGATCCTCGGCTCGTTCGACGAGCGCTACCTGGAGCTGCCGGGCCAGATCCTCACCACCGTGATGCGCAAGCACCAGCGCTACCTGCCGGTGCGCGCCGCCGACGGGTCGCTGCTGCCGCACTTCGTGGCCGTGGCGAACGGTGACGTGGACGCCGACCTGGTGCGGGCGGGCAACGAGGCCGTGCTGCGGGCGCGGTACGAGGACGCGGCGTTCTTCTGGCGGGCGGACCTCAAGACGCCGCTGGAGGAGATGAAGTCGGGTCTCGCGAAGCTGACGTTCGCGGACAAGCTCGGCTCGATGGCGGACCGCGCGGGCCGCATCGCGTCGCTGGCCTCCCGGTTCGCCGGTGTGGTGGACGTCGACCGCGAGACGCTGGACCGCGCCGGTGCGCTGGCGAAGTTCGACCTCGGCTCGCAGATGGTGATCGAGCTGTCGTCGCTGGCCGGCGTGATGGCACGCGAGTACGCGGTGCGGGCGGGGGAGACCCCGGAGGTCGCCCAGGCCCTGTGGGAGATGGAGCTGCCGCGCTCGGCCGGTGACGCGCTGCCGTCGTCGGTGCCGGGTGCGCTGCTGTCGCTGGCGGACCGCTTCGACCTGCTGGTCGGGTTGTTCGGCATCGGCGCGCAGCCGACCGGCTCGTCCGATCCGTTCGGCCTGCGCCGGGCGGCTCTCGGCGCGGTGTCGGTGCTGCGGGCGTTCCCGGACCTGCGGGCGATCACGTTGCCGCTGGCGCTTTCTCTTGCCTCCGAAGGGCTCGAGGTTCCGGCGGAGGCGCTGGAGACGGCGCGGGAGTTCGCGGTGCGGCGCTACGAGCAGGCGTTGCTCGACGCCGGTCACGAGCACCGGTTCGTGCAGGCGGTGCTGCCCCTGGCCGACTCGCCGGTCCTCGCCGACGAGACGCTGACGCAGCTGGAGTCGTTGGCGGGCAACGAGTCGTTCGACTCGTTGGTGGCGGCTCTGCAGCGCGTGCGCCGGATCGTGCCGGCTGACGTGGCTGCTTCCTACGACGCCTCGGTGCTGTCCGAGCCGGCGGAAGTGGCGCTGCACAAGGCGTTCGACGGGGTGCCGCGCGATGTCGTCGGTCTGGCCGCGTTCGTCTCGGCCGCGGAAGGGCTGACCGCGCCGATCAACACCTTCTTCGACGAGGTGCTGGTCATGGCGGAGGACCCGGCGGTGAAGGCGGCCCGGCTCGGGTTGCTGGCGTCGATCCGCGACTTCGCGGCGCCGGTGCTGGACTGGACCCAGCTGTAGGACTCACGGGAAGAGGGGCGCCCCGCTCGGGCGCCCCTCTTCGCTCACGAGTCTATTTGATCTCGAAGCTCTGGCCGTAGACCTTCCACTTCAGCGGCGTGTTCAGGTCGAGGTTGCCCGCCTTGAGCCACACGCGTTGAGCCGTGTCGACCCGCGTGGTGTTCTCGTGCTCGGGTTCCTGCTTCATGGCCCACACGCGGGCGTCCATGAAGGCGTTGAGCCACGTCGTCTCGTTGCCGCCCTGCGACGGCGGCTTCGCCTTGCCCAGAGCGCGCTTGCGGATGCTCGAGAAGCTCAGCCGGTCGCCACCGTCGCCGTGCATGACGATCGCGTCGTAGTAGGCGAACTGACCGAGCGCTCGCACGCCGTCGGCCTTGCCCTGCTTCACCGCCGGGTTGAAGTACACGCGGTCGCGCTCGGACTCCTGGGCGGCCTTGAACGCGGAGTCCTTGGCGGCGGTCTTCCAGTCCTTGGTGTAGTTGGGATCCAGCCCCGAGTGCGAGTCGGTGCCGTTCACCCTGCGCAGCGCGGGAAGGTACTTCGCCAGCACGTTGCCGGGCTTGCGCTGCTGGTAGAGCTCGACGAGGTCGAGCATGTCGCCGGTGCCGCTGCAGAACCCGATGATGCCCGCGGTGTAGCCGCGGCCGTCGCCGATGTCCTCGATGTAGCCGAACTGGCTCTTCCAGTCCAAAGTGGAGTTCTCCGCGCTGGACACGATCTGCATCGCGATGTCCTTGAGACGCGGGTCGTTCAGGTCGGCTGCCTGCGCTGTGGTTGCGGTCGTGGTGATGAGGGCGGCGCACGCCAGAAGCGCGGCCGCCATGCGACCAGAGATCTTCACGGGTTTTCCTCCGGGGCCAGAAAGTCGGTGTGTCCCGGGCGGCAGTGGAGCAACGGTAAGTGGTCCTCATGTTTGCCGACAAGAGGGGTTACCGGACTGCGAACCCGGACGCATCTCCTCTGGTTCGATCGGAGGAAGTCCTTGCACTGCAAGCGTTTCCGTCGGTAACGGGTGTTACCGGATTCTGAACGAAGAAGAGGAGGGTGCCCCTGCTCCGGGGCGCCCTCCTCTTCGTCTTTCCGGCTTCGAGCTAGTTGATCGTGAAGCTGTCGCCGTAGACCTTCCACTTCAGCGGCGTCTTCAGGTCGAAGTTGCCGGCCTTGAGCCACACGCGCTGCGCGGTCTCGATGCGGGAGACGTCCTCGTGGGCCGCTTCCTGCTTCATGGCCCACACGCGGGCGTCCATGAAGGCGTTGAGCCAGGTCTTCTCGTCGCCACCCTGTGACGGGGGCTTCGCCTTGCCGAGCGCGCGCTTGCGGATGTTGCTGAAGCTGGTCTTGTCGCCACCGTCACCGTGCACGACGATCGCGTCGTAGTAAGCGAACTGGCCCAGGGCGCGCACGCCGTCGGCCTTGCCCTGCTTCACGGCCGGGTTGAAGTACACGCGGTCGCGCTCGGACTCCTGGGCGGCCTTGAACACGGAGTCCTTGGCCGCGGTCTTCCAGTCCTTGGTGTAGTTGGGGTCCAGGCCGGAGTGCGAGGACGTCCCGTTCACCTTGCGCAGCGCGGGGAGGTACTTCTCCAGCACGTTGCCGGGCTTCTTCGTCTTGTACAGCTCGACCAGGTCGAGCATGTCACCAGTGCCACTGCAGAACCCGATGATGCCCGCGGTGTAGCCGCGGCCGTCCTTGATGTCCTCGATGTAGCCGAACTGGGCTTTCCAGTCCAAAGAGGAGTTCTCCGCGCTGGACACGATCTGCATCGCGATGTCCTTGAGGCGCGGTTCGTCGAGGTTCGCCGCAGAGGCGGTTCCTACCGTCGTGGTGAAGAGAGCGGCGCACGTGATCAGTGCGGCCGCGATACGACCAGTGATTTTCACGGATTTCCCTCCGGGGCAGGGATGTTGGGGTCCCGGGCGGCGTGTAGACGAAGGTAAGGGGTCCATACCTTTATTGGCAAGAGGGTTTACTATTTCGCGAATCGGACATATCGTGACGAAAGCCCCCAGATGTTCGCAAAACCCGGCGCTGTAAACCGTTTCGTTTTGCCGTCGATGCAAAAGCCCGCGATTGCTCGCGGGCCTTTGGGATCAAACGGGTGCTAGGAGATCTCGAAGTACTGCCCGTACACGTGCCACTGGAGGGGGCGTTCGAGGTTGAGCTTGCCCTCGTTCAGGAACCTGCGCTGAGCCGTGTCGACCCGGCTGGTGTCCTCGTGGGCGGGCTCCTGCTTCATCGTCCAGACCCGCGCGTCCAGGAACGCGTGCAACCACCGGACCTCGTCGCCGCCCTGCGCCGGCGGGCGGGCGCCGGAGTTCAGCGCCCGTTGACGGATGCCGGAGAAGTCCAGGTCACCCCAGCCGTCGCCGTGCATGACGATCGCGTCGTAGTAGATGAACTGGCCCAACGCCTGCACGCCGTCCTGCTTGGCACGGCTGACCGCCGGGTCGAAGTACACGCGGTCGCGTTCGTGCTCCTGCGCGGCCTGGAACGTGCCGTCCTGGGCCGCGGTCTCCCAGTCGCGCTGGAAGTTCGGGTCCAGACCGTCGTGGGACGGGCTGCCGTTGACGCGTTCCAGCGCGGGGAGGTACTTCTCCAGGACGTTGCCGGGCTTCCAGTCGCGGTAGAGGTGGACCAGGTCGAGCATGTCGCCCGTGCCGCTGCAGAAGCCGATGATCCCGGCCGTGTAGCCGCGGCCGTCGTCGATGTCCTCGATGTAGCCGAACTGGGCGCGCCAGTCCAAAGAGGAGTTCTCGGCGCTGGACACCAGCTGCATGGCGATGTCCTTGAGCTGCGGGTCGTTGAGGTCCGCGGCCTGCGCGGTGCCCGGCGTGATCAGGGCCGCCGCGCAGAGAACCGTTGCGGCCAGCCGTGTAAACGTCTTCATGTCGCTCCGTCCGATGCAGGGATCGGCGGCGACGCGTGTGGACCGTAGCGTGAGAGCGGTTGCACGGCAAGGCCCGGCCACGACGAAGGCTCCCGGTCGGAACCGGGAGCCTTCGTGTCGAGCCGGGGCGGACAGTCCTAACAGGACTTACAGGAACTGGCCGCCACGCGTGACCGCGCCGTAGGCGTCCACGATGCCGTGACCGTAGAAGCCGTTGAACTTCGAGTCACCCTCACAGGTGGCGTCGAACTCCGGCGAGCGACCCACGTTCACGTACGAGACGGTGCGCGGGTTCGGGCAGGCACGCTGGATGGCGGTCTTGTAGAGCACCTTCTCGACCTTGTCCGGGTCCATGGTCAGACCGGGACGGCCCTTGTCCTTCTTGCCGTACTGGCTGACGATCAGCGCGGCGACACCAGTGGCGTGCGGGGCGGCCATCGAGGTGCCCTGCAGGAACTGGTAGTAGCCGACCTTGTCGCCCTGCACGGCCTTCTTCACGCCCGCCGCGAGACCGGCCGGGGTGATGTTGCCGTCCGCGTCGATGTTGCCCTCGGCGAGAGCGACGTTGCGCGGGTAGGTCGACAGGATCAGGTTCTCGTTGGTGCGGTACCACGGCGTGCCGAAGCCGTCGCGGAAGTAGCCGCCGGGAGCCGAGATCGCGGTCTGCTCGAGGCCGTAGTTCGAGTAGTCGGCCTTGGCGGTCGACGGGCCCAGCGAGGAGACCGAGATGACGTGGTTGCCCTCGGTCGGCAGGTTGAGGCAGGTGGCGTTGTCCACCGGACGCGGCCGGTTGTGGTTCGGCGGGTAGTTCGGGCTCACGGTGTCCTGGCGCGGCTTGCCCAGGTCCTCGTGGTTGTTGCCACCGGCGCCGATCAGCGTGACGCCCTTGCGGTGCGCGTAGTTCAGGGCGCGCTGCACGGACGCGATGATCGTGCGCTGCTCCAGCTGCTCCTCGGCCGAGGCCGTGGAGTCGTTGATGCAGTTCATGTACCAGGGGTCGACGTAGAACGACATGTTGATCACGTCGAGGCCGATGTCGGCGCCGTAGGTCAGGGCGTCGACGACGGGCTGCAGGAAGAACGAGCCCGCGTCCTGGCCACCGCGGATGTTCACCAGCGACACGTTCGGTGCGACACCGGAGATGCCGAAGCCGTTGGCAGCCGCGCCGATGGTGCCGGCGACGTGCGTGCCGTGGCCGCCGTCGTCCCAGTTCGCCGGGTCGACGCAACCGCGGAACTCACACGGGCCGTCGAACTCGCCACCGTCGGAGTCGTTGGGGATGTCGACGGTGAAGTTGCGCGACAGCTCGTTGTTGAAGTTCGGCGCGATGTCCGGGTGCGAGCCGTCCACACCCGTGTCGAGGATGCCGACGTACACGCGCTTGTCACCGGCCTGCTTGGCCCGTGCGATGTTCGAGCGGACGAGGTTCAGGCCCCACAGGTCGCCGTCCAGCGGGTCCATGCCGGCGGTCGACTTCGACTCGGCAGGGGCCTTGTTCGGCTGTGAGGTCTTGTTCTCCTTCTCGACGTTGTCGCGCTTGGCCTTCTTCTCGGCCTGGGCGACGGGTGCGTGACCGATCGGCTTGGTCCGAGCGGCCCCGACGATCTCCTTCGAAGCGGAGACCTGCTCCACGAACCCGCTCGCGGGCGCCTTGACGGTCAGTACGCCGATGGCCTTGTTGTCCCGCACGACCTCGCCGCCCGCCTTGTGCACGGCGTCGATCGCGAAGTCGCGGTTTCCGGGGTCCTCCAGCAGGACGGTGTACTCGGTGTCCTGCTGGCCCGCGGCCGAGGCCGGCGCTGCCCCCGCCGCCGAAGTACCCGCTGCGATCAGCGACACCGTTGCCGCCACCGCCATCACGGTTCTGCGCGTTCTCACCTAGCTGTCTCCTCACACCCGGTCAGGGCTGGATCCAACAACACGGGCGGCCCCCGATTGCCGCCCAAGTCCGACACACTGACACGAAATTCCGCCCACCATCAGCGCCTTTCGTACGGAATCGAACTGTAGCCGAGTGGAAGCGGAGCGTGATGGATGAGAAGAAATCTTGACTTAACAACATTCAAGCGATGAACTCCGCGTTTATGCGAAGACGGGTAATGGCATCGTCGGCGTGCCTGCTCTTTCTCCTCTCTGCCTGCGGTGATGCAGGTCAGGGCTCTCCGACGCTGCCCGCGCGTGGACCCAAACCAATCGTCGGGGTAATCCTTCCCGACCGAACGACTTCCACGCGCTGGGAAGAACAAGATCGCCCCCTGCTCACGCAGGCGTTCAACTACGCGGACATCGAACCGTTCATGGAGAACGCGGAGGGCAACGAGGCCAAGTTCGCGCAGATCGCCGACGAGATGATCCGGCGCAAGGTGAAGGTCCTGATGATCACGCCGTTGTCCGCGGCCGGTGGTCTCGCCGTGCAGAAGAAGGCGAAGGCCGCGGGTATCCCGGTCATCGACTACGACCGGGTGACGCTCGGTGGCCAGGCGGAGTACCACGTCGGCTTCGACAGCGTGAACGTCGGCCAGCTCCAGGCGGACGGTCTGATGGACTGCCTCGGCACCAAGCCGGGCGCCCAGATCATCGAGATCGAGGGCGCGCCGACCGACCACAACGCCACGCTGTTCACGCAGGGCCAGAAGTCGCGGCTGTCGGCCAAGTACGACAGCGGCGCGCTGAAGCTCGTGAAGTCGCAGCCGGTGGCCGACTGGAACAACGACCTCGGCGGTCAGCTGTTCGAGCAGATCCTCAACGAGAACGCCGGCAAGGTCGACGGCGTGGTCGCGGCCAACGACGGACTGGCCGGCGCGGTCATCGCGGTGCTCAAGAAGAAGAACCTGGCGGGCAAGGTCCCGGTCACCGGACAGGACGCCACTGTGGACGGTCTGCGGGCCGTGCTGCGGGGCGACCAGTGCGTCACCGTCTACAAGCCGGTGCGCGACGAGGCCGAGGCCGCGGCCAGGCTGGCCATCGCGATCGCTCGCGGTGACCTCGAGGGTGCCGACGACCTCGCCACCGGCAACCTGCGCGATCCCGTGGCACGGCGCGACATCAAGTCGGTGCTGCTCGGCGCGACGTTGATCAAGAAGGACTCGGTGCGGACGCTCGTCACCGAAGGCATCGTCAAGCCGCAGGAACTGTGCGCGGGCGACCTCGCTCAGGCCTGCGCGCAGCAGGACATTCTCGGAGGGTGAAACAAGTTCCCCGTCACGGCCTGTCGTGATCCGGCAGGTCGTGACGTCCCGAGATGAACTCCTGCACGGCGATCTTGGCGCGGATGATCGGCTGCCGGATCCGCGCCTCCCTGCGGTATGCCCGCGTGAGCTTGCGCGAGCCCTCCAGGTACCGCCAGCGCGCCCACGGCGAGCCTGGCCGTGCCAGCCGCACGGCACCCACGGCGGGCACCACCGGGACCAGCAGGCCGAGCAGCCCCGTCCAGATCTTTCCCTTCAGCAGCGCCACGATCGCGAAGCACAGGTTCACCCCGATGGCGATCAGCCTGAGCGTGAACGTGTCGGTCGGCGTCGTCTCCGGGTTGAGCTGCAACACCTCGTCGTAGCCGAGAGGGCGCGCGCCGAGCAGGAACGTGCCCGTCAGGCCGATGGCGAGGAAGACCGCGTCAACCGACAGCCGGCCCGACTTCGTCCAGTACACGTCCCGCAGGTGCAGGATCAGCGCGAACTCGTCGAGCACCAGCGCCGCGCCGACGCCGAGGCCCGCCGCGGCCGCCAGCCGGGCGCCGTGCAGGTCGTCGGGGATGACCAGGCTCGTGACACTGGACAACAGCAGCAGCACGGTGCCGAACACGACGTGATGCACGTGCGTGTCGCCGTGCACGATGTTGCGCGGCCACCAGCGCACCTTCGCCCTGATCAACCGCACGCTGATGCGGATGAACACGAACGTGGTCACCAAGCCGACGAAGAAGAAGAGCAGTCGTTCGCTGCCGGTCAAGCACGGCCCCCTGGGTCAACGACCCTCCAGGTTACCGGTCGCCGTGGTGGTGGACGTCGCCCTCGACGTTGCCGATCTGGAAGAGGGTGCCGAGCACGGTGCCTTTGTGGGAGTTGACCACGGTTCTGGAGGTCCTGCGAGTGTCCTCCGGCTTCGCCTTGGCCGCGACTTCTGTCATCGCTTTCAGGACGAGCGCATGCAGGCCGTGCGCGACCTGAGGGGCGATCGTGACCGTGATCGAGATCGCCGTCTGCTCGGGCACGAGTACCTCCGCGTGGTCATTTGGAGTCTCACGCTAGCAGTGCGATCGGGTGCTCGACTGCGAGCGGGAGGTCATGGTTGACTGTCTATGGTCGTACGTTTTCGTGTTCGTGTCCCACGCTCGCGGAAGCGAAGTTAGTGAGCGTGTGGTTTCTCCAGGTTCCGGAGAGAACGCTGCTCCCCAGCTTGACCCGGTGGTCGCGAGCGCGATCCGGCACCTGTTAGAGGAGAAGTAGCAAGATGGCAGTACAGGGCACCGTCAAGTGGTTCAACGCGGAGAAGGGCTTCGGCTTCATCTCCCCTGACAACGGTGGCGCCGACGTGTTCGTCCACTACTCCGAGATCCAGATGAACGGCTACAAGGCTCTCGAGGAGAACCAGCGGGTCGAGTTCGAGATCGGTCAGGGCCAGAAGGGCCCCCAGGCCCAGGGCGTTCGCGCCGTCTGAGTCCGACCGGTCAGCACATCTGATCTGTCACGAAGCCGCTGTTCCCGCGGGGGGACGGCGGCTTCGTCTTTGTGTTGTCCGGCAACGCATTGGACTGGACAACCAGCAGGACAACCTCTTGTGTCGGCTTGATCGCCGTGGGTAGTTTCGGTCGGTATGGGGAGACTGCTGCTGATCGGCTTGCTACTGGTTGCAGGATGTTCGGCCGCTCCGGAACCCGGGACGTCGAACGGGCCGGTGTTCCGCGGCACGGTCGCCGAGGGGTCCACGGTGGACCGGATCCGCAAGCGCGGGGTGCTGAAGATCGGCGGCTCGCAGGACGCTCCTCTGCTCTCCCAACTGGATCCGACGACCGGGAAGCTGACCGGGTTCGACGCGGAGCTGGGCCGGTTGCTGGCGCAGTACGTCCTCGGCTCGCCGAAGACGGAGCTGGTGACGGCGACCTCGGAGACGCGGGAACCGTTGCTGAGCAACGGAACCGTCGACGTCATCCTGCAGACCTACACGATCACGCCCGCGCGCAGGGAACGCGTGGCGTTCGCCGGGCCGTACTACCAGTCCGGGCAGGCGATCGCGGTGCGCAAGGGCACGAACGGCATCGCGAAACCCGGTGACCTCGCGGGAAAGACCGTGATCGCGGGTGCCAACACCCCGTCGATCGCGGCGATCAGACAGGTCGCGCCGACCGCGGAGATCGTGGAGTTCGGGTCGGACCCGGAGTGCCTGGCCGCGTTGAAACAGGGGCGTGGCGAGGCTTACGTGCAGGACCAGGCGCTGCTGGTGGCGGATGCGAGCAAGGACGCCGAACTGCAGCTTGTGGGCGAGCCGTTCACGGTCGACCCGTACGGCATCGGGATCAAGCACGGTGACGAGGAGTTCACGCGTTTCGTCAACGACTGGCTGCGCGAGATCCAGAAGTCCGGTCTGTGGCAGGAGACCTGGAAGAAGACCATCGGCACCGTGGTGCGCGGTGAGGCTCCCGCACCGCCCGCGATCACCCCATGAGTCTTGTCCTGGAAGGGTTTCTCACCACCGTCGCGCTGGCGTCGCTGTGCTTCGGTGCCGCGCTGGTGCTCGGGCTGGTCGTGGCCGTCCTGCGGATCGCGCCCGTGCCGGTGCTGCGTGCCGCCGGCGCGACGTACGTGGAGGTCTGGCGCAACGTGCCGCTGCTCGCGTGGCTGGTGCTGTTCGTGTTCGGGCTGCCGGAGATCGGGCTGACGTTCCCGCTGTTCTGGAGCGCGTTCCTGGCGATCTCGCTGTACGAGGCGGCGTACGTCTGCGAGGCGCTGCGGTCGGGCGTGAACTCGGTGGCGCTCGGCCAGGGCGAGGCCGCGCGGGCGCTGGGACTCACGTTCCGGCAGTCGTTGCGGCACGTGATCGTGCCGCAGGCCGCGCGAAGGGTCGTGCAGCCGCTGGCGAACATCGCGATCGCGCTGACCATGGCGACGGCGCTGGCGGGGGCGGTGGGAGTGGTCGAACTGACGCGGGCGGCGAACCGGGTCAACCTGGAGATCGCCCGGCCGTTGCTGGTGTTCACCGGCGCCGGGCTCTGCTACCTGGCGCTGGCCGGTGGGATCGCGCTCGCCGCGCGGTCGGTCGAACGGCGGTGGCCCGCTCATGTTTGACCCGCCCGGTCCGCGGGCCCGCCGGAGGGTCTTCTGGGCCAGCGTCGTGTCCGTTGTGGTCATCGCGGCACTGGTCGCGGTGGCGCTGCGGCAGTTCGCGGCGAACGGCCAGCTCGACCCGGTTCGGTGGCAGCCGTATCTGACCTGGCCGGTCTGGCGTTATCTGGTGGGAGGGCTCGGCGCGACGGTGCTGGCGGCGGCGGTGACGGGGGTGCTGGCGATGGCGGGTGGCGTGCTGCTCGCGTTGTGGCCGAACCGGATCACCCGCGGGTACGTCGAGCTGATGCGCATGGTTCCGGTGCTGTTGCTGGTGTACGTCATGCTGTTCCTGCTGCCGTCGTACGGCGTCGACCTGCCGCTGTTCTGGAAGTTGGTGGTACCGCTCGCTTTGTCGCACGCCGCCGCGTTCGGGGTGGTCTTCCGCGCGGGTGTGCGCGCGGTCGCTCCCGGTCAGCGCGAGGCGGCGTTGTCGCTGGGTTTCAGCGAGACCGCGGCGACTCGGGTGATCGTGCTGCCCCAGGCGGTCCGGCACATGGCGCCGTCGCTCGTGACGCAGTCTGTCGGGCTGGTGAAGGACACCGCGCTCGGGTTCGTCGTCAGCTACACCGAGCTGCTCTACAACGGCAAGGTCCTGGCCACCTTCAACGGCCTGCTGATCCAGACCTATCTCGTGATCGCGCTCGTGTACTTCGTCGTCAACCTCGCGTTGTCGGGACTGTCGCGCTATTTGGAGGCCTCCGTTGCCCGCACTGCTCGCTGAGGTCACCCGCAACGGGTTCGTGGAGAGCCTCCACCACGGCAGCGTCGTCGGCCTGCTGCCGTCCGGTGAGGCCGGCGTGTCGGTCGGGGCCGTGGGGGATCCGGTGCTGCCGCGGTCGTGCATGAAACCGTTCCAGGCGCTGGCGTGCCTGTCCGCGGGAGCGCCGCTGGCCGGTCCCGCGCTGGCGATCGCGGCCGGGTCGCACACGGGCGAGAACCGGCACGCCGAGCTGGTGATGCAGCTGCTCGGCGGGTTACCGGTGGGGCTGCTGCGCTGCCCGGCTTCCTGGCCCGAGGACGAGGAGACTCGTCAACGTCTGACGGAACCGTCTCGGGTGCGGATGAACTGTTCGGGCAAACACGCGGCGATGCTGGCGGCGTGCGTGGCGGCGCGGTGGCCAACCCAGACCTATTTGGAACCAACGCATCCGTTGCAGCAGCTGGTGTTGCGGACGGTGGAACAACTCTCCGGCGAGTCCATCGCGCACACGGCGGTCGACGGCTGTGGTGCGCCCGTGTTCGGGTTGTCGTTGCACGGCTTGGCGCGCGCGATGCAGGGCCTGGTGCGCACGCCGGTCGCCGACGCGATGCGCAAGCACCCCGAGTACGTCGGCGGAACCGGGCACGTGAACACGGTGATCATGCAGCTGCTGCCGGGTGTGGTGGCCAAAGGTGGTGCCGAGGGCGTGCTCGTGCTGGCGACGGCGGCGGGGCACGCGGTGGCGGTGAAGGTGCTCGACGGCAATCCCCGTGCCACCACGGCGATCGGCCTCACGGCGCTGGCGGCGATGGGGTACGACGTGTCCCCGGCCAAGGAGCACCTGTCCGTGCCGGTGCTCGGCGGTGGCCAGGTCGTCGGCGAGGTTCGCGTGGTCTTCTAGTACGGCCCCGCGTACTCGTCGGGCGCGTTCAGCAGGCCGAGCTGCTGCATGACGGTCGTGGTGTCGCCGTAGACGCGTTCGCAGACCAGGACGTCCTTCTCGAAGATGAAGAAACCCACCATCCTCACCTTGAAGGACTTGTTCGTCGGTTGTTCACCGAGGAGGCTGCCCAGGTGCGTTCCCTGCAGTTCGAACTCGACGACCACGGCGTCATCGGCGTGGTGGACGTCGATGACCTTGTTGCGCTGGTCCGGGAACGTCGCACGGGTGCGCTGCCAGTACGCGCGGACCTCGTCCACGCCGTCGAGCACCTGGCCGGACGCCATGATCTCGTACCGCGGGTGCGGGAACGTGTTCAGGGAGGTGTCGAAGTCGAAGTCGTTCTGGCATTCCATGTGCTCCAGGACGATCGCCTCGCGCAGCGCTCTGAGCGCCTTCGATTCGGTCATGCCGGCCGAGCCTCCTACGTACGCCGTACGTCGCAGGGAAGCTACTCCACGTCGTATGGTCTCCGCCAGTGTCCTCATCACGTGAACCGTTGACCCGCGCCCGCATCGTGGATGCGGCGGTGCGGTTGATCGAACGTGAGGGCGTGGAGGCCGTCTCGATGAGGCGTCTCGCCTCCGAGCTGGGCGCGGGCACGATGTCGCTGTACAACCACGTGCCGAACAAGGCCGTGCTGGTGGACCTCGCGGCCGAGCGGATCATGGCCGAGGCGCGGCCGTACCACGTCGAGAGCGACGACTGGCGTGACCACCTCAGGGCGCACGCGCGGGCGGTGCGGGAGCTGGCGCGGCAGCATCCCCGCGCGTTCGTGATGCTCGCGACGCGGCGGCTGAGCAGTCAGGCCGGGTTCATGACCATCGAGATCGCGCTGAAGAACATCGAGCGGGCCGGGTTCCGGGGCAAGGTCGCCGTCGGGATGATGCGGGCGATGGTGTCCTACCTGCTGGGCACCTTGATGAGGGAGGTCGCGACGTCACCGGAGCTCGGCGGGATCGCGTTGTCGCCCTACGAAGACGTCGACGTCGCCGCGTTCCCGTTGTCCGCGGAGGTGATCGACGAGCTGGGGACCTACGACCACGATCATGAGTTCGAGTTCGGTCTCGAGCTCATGATCGCGGCCTTGGAGCGCTACCAGTCGGACTAGCTAGCAGGTGATCTTCAGGTCACCCCAGTTCGCGTGGTCGTAGGACTTGCCGTTGCCGCCGTCGGTGACGATCAGGCGCGTAACCGTCGCGCCCGACACGTTGGCCTCCAACGCCTTCGCGGCGTCCGTGCCGGTGACGGGACCGCTGTCGAACACCTTCTTGTTGTCGGCCCACACCTCGTAGGTCACGAGGCTCAGCGGGTTGACCTTGTTGTCCTGGATGCCGATCGTCGCGGTGACCTTCGAGCACGCACCGCCCGTGTAGTACTCGATGTGCGCGGGGGCGTGCGTGCCGAGGCCCTTGGCGAACACCTGGCCGCGGATCTTGATCGGGCCGCCGTCACCCTGCTTGGCCTCGCCGTTGGTGGTGTCGATCTCGACCGGGCCGTGGCCGTTGGTGCTGCGCAGCCACTTCAGGTCGCTGACGTAGAGGTCGCCCTTAGGCGCCGCGCCGGGTACCAGTGCCTCGGTGGAGTACTGCCTGGTCACCGGGTTGTTCTCGTGCGGGCTGTGGAAGGTGAAGCTCGCGGTGATCGGGAACCGGCCGGCTGCCGCCGTGGCGGGGACGGTGACCTGCCAGGTGGTCTTGAAGGACTTCTCGCCGGGCAGGATCGCCTTGAAGCTGCTGGACGTCGCCTTCGCGGTCCAGCCCTGGGGGACGTTCAGCGTGGCCTGGACCAGGACGATCGGCAGGCGGCCGGTGTTGGTCACCGACGTCGTGTAGGTGACGGACTTGCCGGGCTGCACGATCGGCAGCGCGCCGGGGTAGAGGACCTCGCCGTCCGCGGCCGTGGTGATGGCGGGCGGGTAGCGGTACCAGTCGTTCGCCGCGCTGATGCGGAACATCGCTGAGCCGTGGGGCGGGAGTGCCGCGCTGATCTCGTTGGCGGAGTGGGTGGTGGTCTTGGTCCAGAGGTCGCGGACCTTGTAGCCGGCTGACTTGGTGAGGCCGAGTTCCGTTGCGGTGACGGACATGTTGGCGGCGCTGTCGTTCTCGTTGAACAGCAGCACGGCCTTGTCGCCGTTGCTGAGGGGCTTGACGAAGACGTAGTTGCCGCCCTGGTTGCGGATCACTTTGCCTTGTGTTCCGAGCTTGTCCTGGTTGACGGCGATGACCTCGCGGTTCTCCAGGATCTCGAACGTCTCCGGGGTGACCTTGCGCAGGTCGGCGCCGATCAGCAGCGGTGCCGCCATGATCGACCAGAGGCTGAAGTGGCTGCGGTACTCCAGGTCCGTCATGCCGCCGTTGCCGACCTCGAGCATGTCCGGGTCGTTCCAGTGGCCGGGCCCCGCGTAGTCGGCGAGCTCCATGTTGCGCTTGGCGATCGACACCATGGAGTTCCAGTTGTCGCTGATGTCGCCGGTGGTGCGCCACAGGTGGCCGACGTCCTTCGCCCACTCCCACGGCTTGTTCTGGCCCCACTCGCAGAGGCTGAACACGATCTTGCGGCCCGTGGCGTTGAGGGCGTCGCGCATCTTGGTGTAGCGGAGCTTCGCGTCCACGCCCTGGTTGTTGCAGTTGTCGTACTTGAGGTAGTCGACGCCCCAGCTGGCGAACAGCTTCGCGTCCTGCTCCTCGTGGCCGAGGCCGCCCGGGAAGCCGCCGTCCTTGTTGCAGGTCTTGATGCCCGCTGACGTGTAGATGCCGAACTTGAGGCCCTTGCCGTGGACGTAGTCGGCGACGGCCTTGATGCCGTTGGGGAAGCGCGTCGGGTGCGGGACGAGGTCACCGTCGGCGTTGCGCTCGGGCAGCGCCCAGCAGTCGTCGATGTTGACGTACTCGTAGCCCGCGTCCTTGAGGCCCTTGTTCACGAAGATGTCGGCGATGCCCTTGACCATCTCTTCGTTGAAGTCGTTGCGGCAGTGCGTGCTGTTCCAGTTGTTGAAGCCCATCGGCGGTGTCAGGGCCAGCTCGGGCTTCTCGGCTGCTCGTGCCTGGGGTGCGATGAGGGTGCCGGCGGCGACTAGGGCGGCCAGCGCGGCTGTGTGCCATCTGCGGTGATTCACGTGCACGCGCTCCTTGTGGCTGGGAGGGCGGCGGCGTGCTCATGAAAACGTTTGTGTAACCGATACGTCAAGGGGGCGAAACCTGTCGGCTTCGCCCCCTCGTGTCCCGTTTGGGTTCTACGGACGCATCTCGTACCGGCCGGAGAGCGCCACGACCTGCTGCCAGACGGTGTCGAACCGCTGCTGGTCGACGTGCGGCTTGCGGATCTGGCCGAGCGCCCACTGCTGCTGGGCCTCGGTGCTGCTCGGCTTGCCGTGCAGGGCGGTCGCGTAGCCGGCGAAGTCGCGGACCAGGACGTCGAAGATCTGGTCGAGGACGCTCTCGTCCGTCTTGGTGATCTTGGCCTGCTCCAGGACCAGCTGGCCGTAGACGACCAGGGTGAAGAGGTGGCCGAGGTTCAGCAGGAAGTCGAGGTCCTTCTGCTGGTCCGCGTCCGGTGCGGCGGTGGTGAGCAGGGTCTTGATGGCGGTGGCCTGCTCGTGGAAGAGCCGCACGTTGGGCAGGTGGGCGTGCTCGGCGTAGATCGGCTCCCAGTCGTGGAACTGGATCTTGCCGAGGCCGCGCGCGGGGCCCTGGTGCCAGAAGAAGTCGTCGTCCTTGGGCTCGTGGACGGATCCGACCTCGTCGTAGCTCTTGGGGTTGAAGAGGTAGTTCGGCATGAACTTCAGCACCAGGGCCAGGTTGACGTGCACGGTGCCTTCGAGCTTGGGCAGCGCGCGGATGTCGGCGGTGGCGCGGGTGAAGTAGGTGTCCTTCTCGAAGCCCTTGGCCGCGATGACGTCCCAGAGCAGGTCGATGACGTTCTCGCCCTCGCTCGTGACCTTCATCTTGGTGATGGGGTTGAAGAGGAGGTAGCGGCGGTCGTTCTCGTTGGCGCTGCGGAAGTAGTCGACTGACCTGTCCGCGAAGAGCTTCATCGCGGTGAGGCGCGCGTACGCGTCGACGAAGTTCTGGCGGACGTGCGGGAAGTCCGTGACCGGGTTGCCGTAGAGGATCCGGTTGTGGGCGTGGGTGATCGCCTCGTAGAAGGAGTGCTCGCAGATGCCGATGCTGGCAGTGCAGAGGTTGAACTTGCCGACGTTGACGGTGTTCAGCGCGGCGCTGAAGGCGTCCTGGCCGCGGTGGAGGATGTCTTTTTCGGTCAGCGGGTAGTCCTCGAGGCGGAACTCGCTGACGAACATCTGGCTGTCGACGACGTTCTTGATGAGCTTGAAGTGCTCGCTCTGGCTGTCGACGGCGAAGAAGACGTAGTCGTCTCCCTCCCTGCCGAAGACGCTGACCATGCCGGCGACGTTGCCGTTGCCGATGTAGTACTTGCTGCCATTGGCTTTGTAGCCGTCGTCGGTCTTGGTGAGGATCATGTCGGTGCTGTAGACGTCGGCGCCGTGTTCTTTTTCTGACAGGCCGAACGCGAAGACCGCGCCGCTGTCGAGGAGTGCTGCCGCCTTCTGCTTGGCCTCCTCGTTGCCGCTCATCCAGATCGGGCCGAGGCCGAGCACCGTGACCTGCCAGGCGTACCAGTACTGCAGCCCGTAGAACCCGAGGACCTCGCTGAACGCGGCGTTGCGGGCGGCGTCCCAGCGCTTGGTGCCGTCAACGCTCTGCGGCGTGCAGAAGGTGGCGAAGAGCTTCTCCTGCTTCACGAAGTCGAGGAACTCGGTGTACCAGACCTTGTCCTGCGCGTCGGCGATCAGCTGGCGCTTGCCGCGGGCCTCGAACCAGTCGATCGTCGCCCGGAGCAGGCGGCGGGTCTCGTCGTCGAGGTGGGCGGGGTCGTAGTGGTTCGGGTCGAGCAGCACTGGCGCCTCCTTCGTGTGCTTCGGACGCTACCAGTGAGTAACTTGCCGGTCTACGTGGGGTTTCCGGCGCGGCCGGAAATTGTCGGACCCCAGGCGTAACGTGCCCCACATCACATTTCGACGAGGAGGCAGCGTGCGATGACGGTGGTCGTGGCGATCGGTACGCGCAAGG
Organism: Lentzea sp. NPDC005914; assembly: GCF_040629405.1. Classification (NCBI taxonomy): domain Bacteria; kingdom Bacillati; phylum Actinomycetota; class Actinomycetes; order Pseudonocardiales; family Pseudonocardiaceae; genus Lentzea; species Lentzea sp. NPDC005914. The sequence goes on from NZ_JBEXVQ010000010.1 coordinate 249,394, forward strand.
GTTTGTGGCTCGCTCGCAGCGAGGATCGGGTCACGTGGGAGGTCGACGGCCCGCACCACGCCATGCAGGAGGTGTACGCCGTAGCGTTCGACACCCGCGATGGCGTGCGTCTGCTGACCGGTGTCGCCTCGCCGCACTTCGGTCCCGGCGTGTCCATTTCGGACGATCTCGGGGCCTCGTGGGAGGAATCCTCCTCGCCGCCGATCGCGTTCCCGGTGGAAGACGCCGCTCTGGAACGCGTGTGGCAACTCCAACCGGCGCCAGCCTCGCAGCCGGGCGTCGTGTGGGCGGGCACCCAGCCCTCCGCCCTGTTCCGGTCCGCTGACGGTGGCCGCTCCTTCGAGTTCGTCGAGGGCCTCTGGAACCACCCGCACCGCCCGGAGTGGGCGGCGGGCTTCGGCGGTCAGGCAGTCCACACGATCGTGCCGGACCCGGTAGACCCGGACCGGATGCTGGTGGCGATGTCGACCGGCGGCGTCTACCGCACGGCCGACGGCGGCAAGTCCTGGGAGGCCCGCAACAAGGGCATCAAGGCCTACTTCTTCCCGGACCCGTGGCCGGAGTTCGGCCAATGCGTGCACAAGGTGGCCCAGCACCCGGCCTCGCCATCCCGCTTCTACGCCCAGAACCACCACGGCGTCTACCGCAGCGACGACGGCGGCGACACCTGGCAGTCCATCGCCGACGGCCTCCCCACCGACTTCGGCTTCGCGATGGTCGTCCACCCCCACGACCCCGACACCATCTTCACCTTCCCGATCGAGGCAGACGGCCGCCGCTTCCCACCCGAGGGCAAGTGCCGCGTCTACCGCTCCCGCGACGCCGGCGCGACGTGGGAAGCCCTGGGCACCGGCCTGCCGGACAACTTCTGGACCGCCGTGATGCGCGACGCCATGTGCACCGACAACGCCCCGACCCCCGGCGTCTACTTCGGCTCCCGGTCCGGCGAGGTCTACGCGAGCCCGGACGAAGGCGAGACCTGGCACCAGGTAGCGGCCCACCTGCCGGACGTGATGTCGGTCCGAGCCGCGGTGATCCCGACGTGACCGCACCCGCCCCGCACGCCACCGTCCCGCGCGCCACGGTTCTGCGCGCCACGGTTCTGCGCGCCACGGTTCTGCGCGCCACCATCCCGCACGCGACCGTCGGGCACGCCGCGGTTTCGTACGCGGCGGTTTCGCGCGCCACGGTTCTGCATGCCGCCGTCGCGCACACCGCCGTTCCGCGCGCTGCCGTCCCGCACGCGACCGTCGGGCACGCCGTGGTTCCGCGCGCCACGGTTTCGCATGCCGTCGCACACGCCACCGTCCCGCGCGCCACGGTTTCGCACGCCGCCGTCCTGCCTACCGCCGTCCTGCTTACCGCCGTCCTGCCTACCGCCGTCCCGCATGCCGCCGTCGCGCATGCCACGGTTCCGCGCGCCGCCGTCCCGCATGCGGCCCGTGGGCACGCCGTGGTCCCGCGCGCCGCCGTTCCGCACGCCACCAGCCCGTACGCGACCGTCGGGCACGCCACGGCTCCGCGCGCCGCCGTCGCGCGCGCCACGGCTCCGCACGCCACGCGGTTCGAGGCGGTGATCTCGACGTGAAGGTGACGGTGCTGATCCCAGGCGTCCTCCGCACAGCCACCGACGGCGCGTCCCACGTGGACGTGGACGTCCCCGAGCCGGCCACCCTCGGCGCCGCCCTGGACGTCCTCGCCGACACCTACCCGGGCCTGGACCGCCGCCTGCGCGATGAGCGCGCTGCCTTGCGCCGCTACGTGAACTTCTACGTCAACGGCGAGGAGTGCCGCCGCCTCTCCGGCCCGGCCACTCCGCTGCCCGCGGGCGCCGAGATCCAGATCCTGCCGTCGGTGGCGGGAGGCTGACGTCCGGGCCGGGTTGCGCCGTACCGGGGATGGCGGCGCAGCCCGGCCAGTGGCGGTGTGTCTTCGGTTCGCCGGGTTCGCGCTTCCTCGTTATGCGAGGGATTGGTAACGCCGTTTCAGGACACCGTTCACCCGATCGAGATTGCGTTCACGGTCGGCGTCGAGGTCCGGTCAGATCAGCAGCAGCGACTTGCCGAGGGTAGCGCGTTCTTCGAGCGCCCGGTGGGCTTTCGAGGCCTCTGCCAGCGGGTACGTCGCGCTGATCACCGGGCGGAGACGGCCCTGGGCGGTGAGTGCGAGCGCCTCCGCGAGGAGTTCGTTCACGAAGGCCGGGGCCGGGGGACCTGCTGCCAGCACGTTGTCCACGTGCACCTGCCGGGCGCTCGCCAGCTCCGGGTCGATGTCGGCGAACCCGTCCGAGGTGCCATAGGTGATGAAGGTGCCACCGGCGGCCACGGTGTCGAACGCGGCCTTGCCGAGCGCTCCTCCCGCGCCGTCGAAGGCCACGCTCACTTCCCGGACCTGGTGCTGCCAGCCGTCGAGCGAGTAGTCCACGGTCATCTCGGCGCCCAGTTCGCGGGCCAGCTCGAGCTTGCGCGCGCCGCGAGCCGCGGCGATCACTCGGGCGCCGGCGTCGTGCAGCAGTTGCACCAGCAGCGAGCCCGCGCCGCCCGTGGCCGCTGCCACCAGGACCCACGAGCCTTTCTCGATCTTCGCTCGACGGGCGAGCAGGAGCGCCGTGGCTCCGTCGTGCAGCACGGCCGCCGCCTCGGGTGAGCTCAGGCCGTCCGGGACCTCGACGATCTCCTCGGCCGAGAAGACGACCTGCTCGGCGTAGCCCTCGGGGCCGCGGCCCACGACGTGACGGCCTAGCCAGGCCGGGTCCACGCCTTCGCCGACCGAGAGCACGTGTCCCGCTCCGCCTCCGCCGGGTACGTAAGGCGGGTGCCTGGGGAAGATCTCGGCGCCCCAGCCCCGGCGCAGCAGCGTGTCGAGGAAGATCACGTCGGCGGCCTTCAGCCCCACCACGACCTGTCCCGGACCGGCCACCGGTTCGAGGATCTCCTCGGCTAGAAGTGCTTCTGGCCCACCGAATTCGTGCACGCGGACAGCACGCATCACAACCACATCCCCCTGCTTCGGCCAACCTGACCTGCCCACCGTAAAAGCTCCAGCTAGGTTGAGATCAAGGCCGAGGATCAGCAGGCGGCGAAGTCGTCCAGAAGACCGGAAGCCACCTCGACGTCCGGGCTGAGCTGGCGGTCGGACATGTCCGGGTTCAGCTTCGCCTCCGCCATCTCGAAGGCCGCCAGCAACGCGGACGTCTCCGGCCGGACCCGCCGCAGCCGCAACGCCCGCACCGCCGCCACGATCTCGCAGGCCAGCACCAGCCGGAAAGCGGTCAACGACCGCAAGGCCTGGGAGGCCGACTGGAACGCGAAACTCGAGTTCTCCTCCTGTCCGCGCGACACGACGGCGTTGCCGATGCTCGCGGGCTCGGCGAGCGTGCGGACCTCGGCCAGGGCGGAGTTGGCGCTGTACTCCAGGATCATCACGCCCGAGCTGCCGCGCACGCCCTCGGCCAGGAACGGGCGCAGGCCCGTGAAGTTCGGCTCGACCAGGGTGGTGAGGCGCGCGGTCGAGAGGTGGCCGGTGTGCAGCATCGACAGGCGCAGGCGGTCGAGGGCCTGGCCCAGGTACGCGCTGTGGAAGGCGCCGTGGTGGTAGGCGGCGTCGTCCTCGGGGCCGAACTGGTCGGCGACGATCAGCGGGTTCTCGGCGGCGGCGTTGAACTCGACGTCCAGGACGCGGCCGAGGTCGGTGGCGGCGTCGACGGCCGGGCCGTGGATCTGCGGGAAGCAGCGGTAGCCGAACGGGTCCTGGATGCGAGCCGGAGGGCGGGACGGCTCGGCCAGCAGGCGGCGCATCTCGGTGGCCACCGCCACCTGGCCGGGGTGCGGGCGGCCGAGGTGGACGCGCTCGTCGTAGGCCTCCACGGCTCCGTCCACGGCGAGGAACGACAGTGCGGCCACGACGTGAGTGGCCTTCAGCAGCTGGTGCGCGTCCTGCCAGGCGAGGCCCGCGATGCCGATGGTCAGGGCGTTGCTGCTGATCAACGCCAGCGCGTCGCCCGAGTCGAGCTCGATGGGGTCCGGGGTCTGCGTGGAGCCGAGCCAGTAGCGCTCGCCGAGCAGCGTGAGGCCGGTCTCGGCCAGCGCCGTCAGGTCGCCGGTGCCGATGGCGCCGTACTCGTGCACGCCGGGGTAGCAGCTGCTGTTCAACGCGGCCAGCAGCGCGTCGGCCACGGGTCTGCGCACGCCGGCGCCGCCTGCCAGGAGCTGGTTGAGGCGCACGACCATCATCGCGCGCACCTGTTCCTCGGGGAGCATGCCGCCGAGGCCTCCCGCGTGGCTGCGCAGCAGGCGCAGGCCGTGCTCGGCCCAGCCCTCGGTGCTGACGAGCTGGTCGCGGTTCGCGCCGACGCCGGTCGTGCGGCCGTAGACCTGTCGTCGCACCACGAGGCGCTGGCTCGCGCGCCACGACGCTTCGAGGCGCTCGAGTCCGTCGGCGTGCAGGGCCACCGGGGCGTGGTACCTCGCGACGCGCACCACGTCGTCGGCGCCGAGGGACTGACCGTCCAGCACGACAGGGGAGTCTTCGACCATGGCGCCAATGTGAACACATAGGGTTCAAAGGTGCTCGTACTGCATGGCCTGTGTGCGACCGACGGCGTTCTCGCGCTGTGGGCGGAGGACTCCGGGCTGCCCGCACGCAGCGAGAGCACGCGCCGGGACGCGCCGCACCCGTTCGCGGCGCCGGCCGAGTCGGTGGCCGCGGCGCTCGGGCTGGAAGTCACCAAGACGATCACGCGGAACCTGCTGCTGCCGTCGTTCTCATCAGGACCGATGGCGTCGCCGGAGCTGGTGCGCGACCCGTTGGCGGCGGGACGGGCGCAGCGCGGCAAGGTGACGCTGCGGCAGTGGGGCGTGCCCACGATCCGCCTCGCGGGAACCAAACCCGAGGTCGGTGCCGAGGTGCGGCTGAGCGACTCCGCGCGGTTCGTGTTCGACGTCGCCGGGTTCGCCGCCGACCTCGCCGACCGGGGGCGCGTGCTGCCCTCGGTCGCGCCGGAGGGGGCCGTCGCGCGGTGGGTGCCGGTGTTGTCGGGCACGGACTCGGCGCGGTTCGCGGCGCTGCAGGCCGCGATGCCGCCCGCGTGCCGGTGCGAGGAGATCGCCAGCGACCCCGCCGAACTGGTGCGGGCGGCGCTCACGACCGCGGTCGACGAGCAGGTCAGGAGCCGGTTGAACGGCGTGGGCCTCGCGCCGGCGCACCGCGGCCGGGTGACGACCGCCGAGGCGTGGCTGGCGGCGCTCACCGGCGAGCCGGCGTTCGACGCGGACCCCGTCGAGCTGTACGAACTGCGTGAGCAACTCGACCGGTGGCGGGACAGCGCGGGCAACGAGAGCCCGGTGCGCACGTGCTTCCGGCTGCGCTCGCCCGAGCAGCGCGACGACGACGAGTGGGCGATCGAGTTCCTGCTGCAAGCCGTCGACGAGCCCAGCGTGCTGGTACCCGCGGCCCAGGTCTGGTTCGCGGACGACAGCGTGCTGCGGCGCTGGATCCCGGCACCGCAGGAGCACCTGCTGGCCGACCTCGGGCGCGCGAGCAGGCTGCACCCAGACCTCGACGAGGCGTTGCGCGGCTCGCACCCGGCCCAGATGGAGGTCGGCGCGGAGGGTGCGTACCGGTTCCTGAGCGCCGCGCCCGTGCTCGCGCAGGCAGGATTTGGCGTGCTCTTGCCGTCGTGGTGGCAGCAGACGACGAAGCTGGGGCTGAAGCTCACGACCAAGAGCCGCGGCACGGCCGGAACCGTGGCCAAGGAGAGCGAGATCGGCTTGAAGTCCATTGTGGACTACAAGTGGGAGCTGGCTCTCGGCGAACAGACGCTCACCGACGCCGAGCTGGCCGAGCTCGCGCGAGCGAAGGTGCCGCTGGTGAAGGTGCGCGGCCAGTGGGTGCAGGTCGACCAGAAACGTCTCGCGGCCGGGCTCGCGTTCCTCAAGCGCGGCGGTGGCCAGATGACTGCGGCCGAGGTAATGCTCCACAGTGGACTCAACGCGGAGGACGAGAGCCTGCCGCTCCCGCTGATGTCGGTCGAGGCCGACGGCTGGCTCGGAGACCTGTTGTCCGGCAAGGCGGACGAGCAGATCGAACCCGTCGAGCCGCCGCCGGGGTTCGGCGCGCAGCTGCGTCCGTACCAGCAGCGCGGCCTGGCGTGGCTCGCGTTCCTCGACAAGATCGGTCTGGGCGCCTGCCTCGCGGACGACATGGGTCTCGGCAAAACCGTTCAGCTGCTGGCACTCGAGGCGTTGAACCGCTCTCGCGGCAAGCGGCCGCCGACGTTGCTGGTCTGCCCGATGTCGGTGGTCGGCAACTGGCAGCGCGAGGCGGCCCGGTTCACCCCCGAACTCTCGGTGCACGTGCACCACGGCGCCGACCGGCTGGACGGCGACGCGTTGCGCGAGGCCGTGGAAAGCCATGACCTGGTGCTCACCACGTACGCGCTGGCCGCCCGCGACGCCGACGCGCTCGGTGACCTCACGTGGGACCGCGTGGTGCTGGACGAGGCGCAGAACATCAAGAACAGCGCGACCCGCCAGTCCCAGGCCGTGCGCCAGCTCAAGGCACGCCACCGCGTCGCGCTGACCGGCACGCCCGTCGAGAACCGGCTGGCCGAGCTGTGGTCGATCATGGACTTCGCCAACCCCGGCGTGCTGGGCACGATCAACACGTTCCGCGCCCGCTTCGCCGTCCCGGTGGAGCGCCACAACGACCAGGACGCCGCCGCCCGCCTGCGCAAGATCACGAACCCGTTGGTGCTGCGCCGCGTGAAGACCGACCCGCGCATCATCAGCGACCTGCCGGACAAGGTCGAGATGCGCCAGCTCTGCAACCTGACGACCGAGCAGGCCTCGCTCTACCAGGCCGTCGTCAACGACATGCTGGAGAAGATCGAGGAGTCGGAAGGCATCGAGCGCAAGGGCCTGGTGCTCGCGACGATGTCCAAGCTCAAGCAGGTCTGCAACCACCCGGCGCACTTCCTCAGCGACGGTTCGCGCGTCGCCGGCCGCTCCGGCAAGCTCGCGCGCCTCGAAGAGGTTTTGGAGGAAGTGCTCGCCGAGGGCGACAAGGCGTTGTGCTTCACGCAGTTCACCGAGTTCGGCAGCATGCTCGTGCCGTACCTGGCCGCGCGCTTCGACACAGAGGTGATGTTCCTGCACGGCGGCACGAACAAGGCCGCCCGCGACCGCATGGTCGAACGCTTCCAGGACGCGCGCGGCCCGTCGCTCTTCCTGCTGTCGCTGAAAGCGGGCGGCACCGGCCTCAACCTCACCGCCGCCAACCATGTGATCCACCTGGACCGCTGGTGGAACCCCGCGGTCGAGGACCAGGCAACCGACCGCGCGTTCCGGATCGGCCAGCGACGCAACGTGCAGGTGCGCAAGTTCGTCTGCATCGGCACGCTGGAGGAACGCATCGACGCCATGATCGAGGAGAAGCGCGCGCTGGCGCAGCTGGTGGTGGGCGCGGGCGAGAACTGGCTCACCGAGCTGTCGACCTCGCAGCTGCGCGACCTGCTGGCGTTGTCGGGGGAGGCCATCGGTGAGTGAGCACTGGTCCGGCCCCCGCTACGGCAAGACCATCAAGGTGGACAACGGCCTCAAGGCGCGCAGCAAGCGCGGCGACATCGGGGCGACCTGGTGGTCGCGCCGCTTCATCGAGGTGCTGGAGTCGTTCGGCATGGGCGGCCGCCTGACCCGAGGCCGCACCTACGCGCGCCAGGGCCAGGTGTTGTCGCTTTCCTTGTCCACCAGCATGGTCATCGCTCTGGTGCAGGGCTCGCGGCCCACGCCGTACAAGACGCGGATCGCGATCAAGTCGTTCACCAACCCGGAGTGGCAGCGCATCGAACACGCACTGGCCGGAAAAGCCTTGTACGCGGCCAAGTTGCTGGCCGGCGAGATGCCCGCCGACATCGAGACGTTGTTCGCCTCCCTGGGGCTGCAGCTCTTCCCGGCTTCCTCGCGCGAGCTGACGATGGACTGCACCTGCCCGGACTGGGAGGTGCCGTGCAAGCACCTCGCTGCCACCTGCTACCTGCTGGCCGAGTCGTTCGACAACGATCCGTTCGAGATCCTGGCCTGGCGGGGGCGCGGCCGTGAGGATCTGTTGGAGCGCCTCAGAATGCTGCGCGGCACTACGCGGTCCGTGGTGGCGCGGGAGGAGGCGCCGCCGCTGACCCGGTGCCTGGACACGTTCTGGCAGCGGCAGACCACGTCGTCGCTCAACCTCGGGGATCCAACGGCGGTGGTGCGCGCGGACGCGGTGCTCGACCAGCTGGACGCGGTGCCGATCACCGTTGGCCGGGAGAACCTCGTCGACCTGTTGCGGCCGGCCTACCTGGCGTTGAAGCCTCCGTCCGAGTAGCTGATCCGGCCGAGATGTGGCTCGGGGTGGGCCGGTGGGGGCAGCTCGGGCTACGGGTGGGTGTGGTGCGGGGCTGGCCGGTGTGGGCGACTCGGGCTGTGGGTGGTGGCATGGGTCGGCCGGTGTAAGGCGGCTCGGGCTATGGGTGCGTGTGGCGCGGGTCGGCGTGGGGCGGGTTCGGGTCATGGGGGCGTGCGGCGTGGGCTGGTGTGGGGTGGCTCGGGCTGTGAGTTGGTGTGGCTTGGGCCGGCGTGGGGTGGCTCGGGCTGTGAGTTGGTGTGGCTTGGGCCGGCGTGGGGTGGCTCGGGCTGTGGGTGGGCGTGGTTTGGGCCGATGTGGGGGTGGGTTCGAGTCATGGGTTGGTGTGGCGCGGTTCAGATGATGGGCGGCCGTTGGGGCTAGCCGCTTGGCGCGGTGTGGTCTGGGCGCGGGGCGACGGCTGGGCTGGTGGCTTGGTGGCCCTGGTCGAACGGAAGCCAGGCCGTGGACCCGTGTGGGGGTGCTGCGCTTCGGGTGTGGGAGGGGTGCCGGTCGGATCGTGGCGGCCGTGGTGGGGTGCGGACAGGTTGGGGCGGTGCGGGCGCGTTGGGACGGTGGAGGGTCCGGGCGAGGCACTGCGAGACCGCGCCACGAGTGGTCTTGCGTGCTGGCGAGCGGGTGCGCCTGACCAGCGGGTGGTCGACTGCGGGCGGGCGTGGGTGCCACTGGCAGGCCGAGGCCGGTGGGCGGCTGTGGCGACGATGGCCAGGATGGCTGTTGGGTGCCGGGCGGTCGTGGTGGGGGCGGCCGCGCCTGAGCCGTGGACCTGTTGGCAGCGTTGCGATTGCGTGTGTGGTGGGTGACAGCTGTTGCAGGTGCTGGATGTGTTTGGCTGTGGGCGTCGTTCGGGATGGCTGCGGTTACGGGCGTCGTATTGGCAGGCTGGGACTGCGGACCCGTTGGCAGCGCTGCGGTTTGAGCATGCGGCGTGTGGCGGACTGGTCCGGGTTCTGGTCGTGTCTGGCTGCGGGCGCGTTTGGGGAGTAGCGGTTGTGAGTGTGGTGTTGGCGGGCTGGGGCCGCGGACCCGTTGGCAGTGCTGCGGTTGGGTGTGGTGTGCGGCAGCCTGTTGCAGGTGCTGACTGCGGCTGAGCCGTGGACCCGTTGGCAGCGTTGGGGTTTGCGCGTGCGGCGACCTGGTGCCGGTGCTTGCTGTGCCTGGCTGCGAGCCCCCGTGGGGCTGCGGGGTGTGTGGGGCCGCGGACCCGTTGGGGCCGTGCGGTCCGGGCGCGGTTTGGGCGCTCGGAGGGCAGGGCTGGGCTTGACCCGTTTTGACGGACACCTGAGATCAGGGGTTTTGCCCCTGGAAGGATGTCCTTATGAAGACCACGGGCTCGAACAAGCCCCGGCGTCCTCGTCGTGCGTTCACCCCGGAGTTCAAGGCCGAGATCGTCGAGCAGTGCCAGCGTGGTGACCGCTCGATCGCGCAGGTC